>JANNQH010000001.1:0-7313 GCA_031400655.1 Deltaproteobacteria bacterium
GGCGGGTACAGCAACAAGAAGACGGTCGACAACGAGTCGACGCAGATCCTGATCGACGACGTGCGCGTGACCGGGACGCCGGAGCTGGGGGGGTAAAAGAACTAACGATAATCATGCGACGCCGGTAGCTTCGCCTCGTCGACGAGTTCGAGCGCCCGCACCCCCCGCGCCCGTACGTGAATCACCCCTTCGACGCGCTGAAGCGGCCCCTCGACGACGAGCATCGCCACCTGGTGCAGCGGCACGCGAAATCGGATCGCCATGTCCGGCGTCAGCACCGCATTCGCGAGCCCGGACTCGTCTTCGAGAGTCACGAAGCAGAAGCCTTTGGCCGAGCCCGGGCGCTGACGGACGATCGCGTGGCCCGCCGTGCGGACGAAAGCGCCATCGGGCATCTCGCGGAGCTGCGCGGCGGAGAGGATGCCATCGCGATCGAGGCGTGGGCGGAGATGGGCCATCACATGGACGCCCGTCGTGAGGCCCGAGAGACGATAGTCGGCGAGGGTTACTTCGAGGGCGGAGAGCGGGCGCAGCGGGGAGGCTGTGGCGGCGCGATCGGCGTCTCCGGTGCCGTCGTGCGCGCCGCGGGCAGCTTGCGCCGTGTCCTTCGTGCCGGCCGCTGGCCGCGCGATCGCGCGGCCAGCAAACAGCGAGCGCGGATCGCGCTCAAGAGCGGCGACCTGCCAGAGGGCACCGCGCCGCTCGAGCGGCGCGCCGCGCAGACGCGCGAGCGCGCCCAACTCTGCGAGCGCGTCGAGCTCGTCGCGATCCGGTCCGACGCGGCGCACGAAATCACCGAGATCCTCGAAAATCCTCGTCTCCCGTTCGGCCACGATCCGTTCCGCCGTCCTGCGGTTCAGCCCGCCGACCGCCCCGAGGCCGATGCGCACGGCAGGCGGGGCGGGCGAGAGCGATGATCGCTCGCTCGCCGCGCCCCCCGGCTCGAGATCGCTCTGCTGCTTCGAGAACAGCACGTCGACCGGCCTGACCTCGACCCCGTGGCGCTGCGCGTCCTTGATCAGCGTCGCCGGGTTGTAGAAGCCCATCGGCTGCGCGCGCAGAAGTCCCACGAGGAAGGCCGCGGGATGGTGGCGCTTGAGATAGGCAGAGGCGTAGGCGATCAGGGCGAAGGACGCCGAATGCGACTCGGGGAAGCCGTAGAGCGCGAACGAGCTGATGTGGAGGACGATCTGGTCCTCGGCTGCGCGAGTGAATCCCCGGGCGCGCATGCCGCTGCGCAGGCGCGCTTCGATCTTGTCCATCCGCTCGACCGAGCGCTTGAAGCCCATCGCGCGCCGCAGCTCTTCGGCCTCGCCGCCGGAGAAGCCCGCCGCCGTCATCGCGATCCGCAGCAGCTGCTCCTGGAAGATCGGAACCCCGAGCGTGCGTTCCAGGATCGGACGCAGGGATTCATGGGGATACTCGACGGGCTCGCGGCCGGCGCGGCGGTTGAGGTACGGATGGACCATCTGGCCGACGATCGGGCCGGGCCGGATGATCGCGATCTCGACGACGAGGTCGTAGAAGTTCTTCGGCTTGAGTCGCGGGAGCGTCGCCATCTGGGCGCGGCTCTCGATCTGGAAGACGCCGATCGTGTCCGCGCGGCGCATCATGGCGTAGGTCTCGGGATCGTCGGGCGGAAGCGCTGCGAGATCGACGGACACGCCCTCGTGGCGAGCAATCAGCGGGAGAGTCTCCTCGAGGGCCGCCAGCATGCCGAGGCCTAGCAAGTCGATCTTGATGATCCCGAGATCGGCGCAGTCCTCCTTGTCCCACTGGACGATCCGCCGCCCCGCCATCGTCGCGGGCTCGATCGGCACCACCTCGTCGAGGCGCCCGGCCGCGATCACGATCCCGCCACTGTGCTGCCCGAGATGGCGCGGGAGCCCTTGGACCGCGTCGATCAGATCGATCCAGTGGCGGACCTCGGGGGCCTCGGGATCGAGCTTCGCCTCGCGCAGCCTGGCTTCGAACTCGGGATCACCGCTGCGCCCCTCTCTCAGCCGATTGGAGGGAAAATCGAGGCGGCCGACGAGCTTCGAGAGGCGGTCGATCGCCTCGGGCGCATGGGCGAGGACCTTTCCCATCTCGCGGACAGCGAGCTTGATCTGATAGGTGATGACGTTCGCCGTCATCGCGGATCCGCTCGTTCCGTATTTCGAGAAGACGTACTGGATCACCTTTTCGCGCTGATCTCCCGACGGAAGATCGATGTCGATGTCGGGCCACTCGCCGCGCTCCTCCGAGAGAAAACGTTCGAAGAGCAGGTCCATCTTCACCGGATCGACGGCGGTGATCCCGAGCGCATGGCAGACGGCGCTGTTGGCGGCAGAGCCGCGGCCCTGGCAGAGGATCCGGCTCCGCGCCGCGAAGGACGTGATGTCCTCGACGATCAGGAAATAGCCCGCCAGATCGAGCTTCTCGATCACCGCGAGCTCGTGCTCGAGTTGGCGCAGCACGCGCTGCCCGGGCCGCTCGCCATGCCGCCTATGCGCACCGATCCGGACGAGCTCGCGCAGACGCCCGCTCTGGGTCTCGCCCGGGGGCAGCGGATAGCGCGGGAACTGATAGTCGAGGTTCTCGAGGGTGAACTCGCAGCGCTCGGCGATCGCGCGGGTCGCGAGGATCCAGTCGGGGTGGTCGGCGAAGCGGCGCACGATCTCGGCGCGGTCGTGGAGATGGCCTTCGCCATTGGGCGAGAGCAGGCGGCCGGCGCTGTCGAGGGTGACGCGCTCGCGCAGACAGACGAGCGCGTCGAGCAGCCGGCGATCGCGTGGCCGCGCACAGCGCACGTCCCCGCTCGCGACGACGGGGATGCCGCGCGTCGCCGCGAGGGCCGCCGCCCGGCGTCCGGCGCGGGCCTGGCTGCGATCGAGCAGATGCGAGACGTCGACCGCGAGGCGCTTGCCGAAGACGGTCTTCGCGCGCTCGAGGAGTGCTCCCGAGAGCCGTTCATCGCCGCGTACGAGCACGCTCCAATGACCGGCGAACGCCTCGAGCTCGCTCCATTGGACCTGGCTGCGATCGCGCGCCCGGGGATCCCGCCCTTCGAGCTGCTTGTCGCGGCGAGCGTGCGCGAGCGTCAACAGCCGACACAGGCGCCGCCAGCCCTCGGCGGACTCGACGAGCAGGAGCAGACGGTCAGGGCGGGTCGCGTTCGCTCGCATCCCGACCGACTCGACCGCGACCTCGGCTCCGACCAGCGCTCGCAGCCCCGCCGCCTTCGCGGCCCGATGGAAACGCGGAGCCCCCGAGACCCCGTCGCGATCGGCGAGGGCGAGGGCCGGATAGCCGAGCTCGGCGGCCGCCTCGATCAGATCTTCTGGATTGCTGCAGCCTTCAAGAAAGGAAAAAGCGCTGCGTGCGCGGAGCTCGATGTAGTCCCGGGGCTGGGCCATGCGCGAGTTTCGGTTTATTTTCGCCTTTTATCAACCTTCGATCTGCCTCATTCTCTGCCCGATCCAACCGGACCCGACGGCCGCAAGCGGATATTTCAGATGCGAGATCGAATCCACGATCGGAATCGGCAGCGCGACCCGGGCGATCGGGGCGGGACGGACGGGACGGGGAGACGAATCCGGGATGAGCGCGCAGCGATCCGTCCTCGTGGTCGACGACGACGAGCAGCTCCTCCGACTGATGGTCCGCCTGCTCGACGGCGCGGGGCACCGCACCCGGACCGCCACGAATCTCCCCGACGCCCTCGCCCTCTTCGAGGCCGCCGCCTCGGAGATCGATCTGGCGCTGCTCGACGTGAATCTCGCTGCGAGCGGCGGCGGCGCCGCCGAGCTGCTGCCCCTGCTGCAGGCACGGGCACCGGGGCTCGAAGTCGTGTTGATCAGTGGCGATGCTCTGCCCGAATCCCTCGAGCAGGCACTCTCGGCGCGTGGAGGACGGTTCTTGCGTAAGCCCTTTGCCCCGAAAGCGCTGCTCCGACTGGTCGCGGAGTCCTCCGGCGAGCAACGCGTCCAGCGGGACCGCGAAGCCGGGACGGCGGGGGTTTAGATGGCGTCCTTCGTCGTCGTCGGCGCGGGTCTCGCGGGTCTCGTCTGCGCCACGAAGCTCTCGCGCGCGGGTCACCGCGCCCTGTTGCTCGAGGCGCAGCCCGGTGTCGGCGGCCGTCTGCGGACCATCACCACCGAGTCCGGTCCGCTCGAGCCCGGCGTCGGTGAGATCGGCGAGGGCGACGCGAATCTGCGCGCGCTGGTCGCCTCGTTAGGCCTCGAATCGGCGGATGCGCGGCTCGTCCAGCGCACCCATGCGCTCGTGCTCGGCGGCCGCCTCCATCGCCCGCCGCCGCTGCGGGCCTGGGAAGTGCTCCTGCCCCGCTTCTCGCCGCGCATGGATCGCCCGATCGACGCTGTCTTCTGGTGGCGACCGCGCTGGCGCGAGCGGCGAGGCGTCGTGCGCGCGCTGTGGGATGCGTCGCGGCGTTCGGACGGCGGGATCTCGGAGTCGGTACGCGCCCTCGACGAATTCACGTGGTCACGGGCTTCGCTGCGAGCTTTCGGGACGCGCTGGTGCACGACCCGCCTGGCGCCTGTCCTGCTGGCGCGGACCGGCGTCGATCTCTCCGCCGAATCGGCGGCGGTCGTCGTGATGATGTTGGTCCGGCTGTGGGCGGGTGGCGGGCGCAGCGTGCCCCTCGCCGGCGGACTCGCCGGGCTGGTCGAGCGGTTGGCGGCGCCGCTCGAGGTCCGCCTCGGCTGTCGCGCCGAAGACCTCGAGTCGACGGCCGAGGGCGTGCGCATCCGCTATCGCACAGGCGGGCGAGAGGAGATCGTCGAGGCGGACGCCGTCGTCGTGGCAGTGCCGCCTTCGGAGATCCTGCGCGTGTGCCCGAAGCTCACGCCCGTCGAGCGCGGTCATTTCGAGTCCTTCCAGCCGCGTCGCTCGATCGTGATCCACCGCCTCGTCTCCGATTCCGCCTGGCTCCTGCGCGGTCTCGCCGGGGTCACCTTCGTCCCCGGCGAGGTCCCCGAAATGCGCGACCTGCGCATCCTTGGGACACCGCCCTCGGCGACTTCGCCGTCTTCTCCGGAGCCCTTCTGGATCCGGATCTCCTTCGAGCACGAAGCCGTCGACGCCAACTGGAGCCTTTCCGATCAGGCCCTCGTCGCGAAGGTCGACGCCGCGTTCCGTGGCTCCCCGATCGGCGACCTGCCTGGCGGACCGTCCCGGGTCGAGCGGATTCCCGAGCTGATGTCGGTGCAGGGACGCGGGGCGCTCGAACGCCGCGCGCAGTTCGAGAACCGCAGCGAGCGCACCCCGCGCCTCGCCTTCGCGACCGAGGCCTTCACGACGCCGGATCTCGAAGGCCGCGTCACGGCGGGCATGCGCGCCGCAGCGGATGCGATCGCGTCGCTCGGGCCGGTCGACGCCGACGCCGGCCAGCCCGTGGCTCCGGCGAACCCGCTGGCCCCCCGCGCGATCGCGGACCGCTCCGCATGACAGCGCTCGGGCGTGAGCGCGACCGCATCCGCTGCGTCCTGCACGCCGACATGGACGCCTTCTACGCCTCCGTCGAGCAGCGCGACCGGCCCGAGCTGCGCGGGCGCCCGGTCGTGGTGGGGGGAGCGGGGCCGCGGGGCGTCGTCGCTGCCGCCTCCTACGAGGCGCGCGTCTTCGGTGTTCGCTCCGCGATGTCGAGCGCGGAGGCGAAGCAACGCTGCCCCGCGCTGATCTTCGTCGCCGGTGACATGGCCCGTTATGCGCAGGAGTCGCGGCGGATCTTCGAGATCTTCCGGCGCTATTCGCCGCTCGTCGAAGGCCTCTCTCTCGACGAAGCCTTCCTTGATCTCACCGGCAGCGAGCGCCTGCTCGGTCCCGCGCGAGAGGTCGCCGAACAGCTTCGCCGCGAGGTGCGCGAGGCGACTCAGCTTGCGGTCTCGGTCGGGATCGGGCCGATCAAGATGGTGGCCAAGATCGCGAGCGGGATGGCCAAGCCCGATGGTTGTTGCGAAGTAAAGCCCGAGGGCGTGCGCGCATTTCTCGATCCGCTGCCGGCGCGCAAGATCTGGGGCGTCGGTCCCGTCGCGGCGGAGCGCCTCGAACGGCTCGGGTATCGCACGATCGGCGACCTCGCCCGCGCCGATCTCGACGCGCTGCAGCGCGCGCTCGGCGACTGGGGCGTCTCGATCGGACGCTTCGCCCGCGGTGAAGACCTGCGCGAGGTCGAGCCCCACCGCGAGGCCGTCTCGCTCTCGGAAGAGAACACCTTCGACGTCGACGTCCACGATCGCGAGACCCTCGAACGGACGGTGCTCGCTCATTCCGAGGCGGTCGCGCGCCGGCTGCGGAGACAGGATCTGATGGCGCGCACGGTCGTGCTCAAGTGGCGGCTCGGGCGGCGGCGGAAGGCGGGGCCGCGGGGGTATCCCGTGCGGACGCGGCAGGCGACGCTTCTGGTGGCGACGGATGACGGTGGGGAGATCGCGCGGGTCGCGTGCTCGCTGCTCGAAGATGCGCTGGCGGAGCCGCTGAGATTGTTAGGTGTGGGGGTGAGCGGGCTCGTGGCAGTGCCGGCGTCGATGGCGGACGGCGCTGCGGGGGCGAGTTCGGACGCGGTCGCGATGTCGGGTGCGAACGCCGCCGCAGGGGCGATCGGGGCGATGCAGCTCTCGCTCTTCGGCGTTGCGGGCGATTCGCTGCCGGCTCCGGGCGCGGCGAAATCGGATCGGGATGCGGGAAGCTCCGACGCTGCACGGACCGTGGCGCAGGATCCGCCGCGGCGGCGGCGGTTGAATCGCGCGCTCGACGCGCTGGCGGATCGCTTCGGCGACGACGTCGTGCGGCGGGCGAGTCAGGCGGAGGTCAAGCACGCGACCCTGTCGGGGCAGTGGAAAAAGGGAACTCGGGATACGCACGGGCCGGGGGAGTGATCCCGCCGCGCCGCCCTCGACCTTCACCCTCGCCCCGTGCCCTCCCGCAGCTGGAAGATATTGCCTTCCGGGTCGCAGCCGTCGCGCACCCGAACGCCGTGGTCCTTGCCACCGTGCGGGAAGAGCTCGCCGCCCTGTGCGGCGACGGTGAGGGCGGCCTGCGAGAGGCTAGGGACGGTGAAGAAGAGCCTGAAGACGGTCTCTTCGCGCGGCTCGGGTGGGGACTGGATCACGATCGTTGCGGCGATCGGAGCCGGAATGGCGTGGATGATGAGCTGGAAATCTCCGGAGAAGAGGGTGACGTGCTCGGCGACGGAGACGCGTCGCTCCATGCCGAGCACGCATTCGTAGAATGCCGCGACGCGCTCCAGGTCGAGCGCGTAGAGGACGACACCGGCGTGTGAGGAATCGGGCATCCGGCGGACCTGCGAG
>JANNQH010000002.1:0-1730 GCA_031400655.1 Deltaproteobacteria bacterium
GGCATCGCATGGGCCGAGAGCTTCAGCGGCGGTGCCACCGTACGAAAGCGGCCGAACTGCGGATGTTCCACGGTGGCGAAGCAGCCCGAAGCAATCGCGTTCGCGTCCTGGATCGCTTCGTCGAGGGTCAGCATCGGCGCCCAGATCAGGCGTTCGCGGGAGAGCGCCTCGCCAAAGGCTTCGAGCGTACCCTCGCGGAAGATCCCATCGAGGAGCCCGACGAGCTCGCTCGAATTACGGAATCGCAGCATCGCGTCGGCGAAGCGGGGATCACTCTCCAGTGCTTCCTGACCGAGCGCCCGGCAGAGTGCGGGCCAATAGCGATCGGAATCGATCATCACGAGGAAAAGCCAGCGGCCGTCGCGACAGGGATAGTGGTTCCAGAGCGGGTTGCGCGGCGCAAGGCGATCGTGGCGCGGGGGCAGCTCGCCGGTCGCGAGCGCATAGCTCGTATCGTTGCCGTTGATGTAGTAGCCGATCTGCTGGAGCGTGACCTCGACCTGCTGGCCGCCACCGCCGGAATCTCGCGTGCGAAGTGCGGCGAGCAGGCCAGTCACCAGCGCGAGTGAGGCCGAATGGTCGCCGACGCCGGGGCGCATCCAGGCGGGCGGTGCCGACGGATCGCGCATGCTGTCCATCAGGCCGGAGAGCGCCCAGAAGGCGGTGTAGTCGAAGGCGGGATCGTCGGCGCGCGGACCCTCGGCGCCGTAGCCGCTGATCCGGCCGACGATCAGCTCGGGGCGCTCCGCGCGGAGCCGCTCGGGATCGAGCTTGTATTTCGCGAGGCGCTCGGGCAGGACGTTCGTGATCAGGATGTCGGCCCGCGCGATCACTTTCATCAGCGCCTCGCGAGCCTGGGGAAGCGCCAGGTCGATCGCGAGGGAGCGCTTGCCGCGATTGTCCATCTGGAACGGCGGACCGGCCGGAAAATCGTTCTGGAAGCCCGCGAGCTTCGGCCGCGCGTGGCGGTAGATCTCGCCCCACGGCACCTCGACCTTGATCACCTCGGCCCCGAGATCCGCGAGCAGCGCCCCCGCCGCCGGTACCGCGACGAAGCTCGCGATCTCGACGACCCGGATTCCGGCGAGCGGCAGAGGCATGCAACGGTCCCTCCAGCGGATGCGAGGAAGCTAGCAACTCGTCGCGCGGGGGATAGAATCGCCGCGATGTCGAAAATTCATCGCGCATTCTGGATGTTCGGCCTGTTGACCGGCCTCGCCTCGGGCGTCGCTTGCGAAGGCGAGCAGGTCTCGCTCCAGGATTTCACGCTCTCGCGGGTGGGCTCCTCCGCGCAGCGCGAGTCCTGCGCGGACCAGACGCCCCTGCGGCGCGCCCTATTCGGCGATCTCCACGTCCACACGACGCTCTCGAGCGACGCCTGGAACTACGATCTCGAGGTGCGACCCTCGGACTCGTACGGCTACGCCTTCGGCGAGCCCATCCTGCTTCCGCCCAACGACGCCAGCGGGCGCGGAACGCGCGAGGTCCGCATCGATCGACCCCTCGATTTCGCCGCCGTGACCGATCATTCGGAGTTCCTGGGCGAGCTGGTGCTATGCCGGGACCCGAGCTCGGAGGTCTACGACTCGGAGCCCTGCGTCAAGCTCCGCGAGTCGACGACCCCCGTCGACAATCCCCACGCGTTCACCATCATGACGCCGTGGCCGTCGCGGGATGCCGAGGTCTGCGGCGAGGACGGGGCGCGCTGTGACCGGGCCATGCTCTCGGCC
>JANNQH010000003.1:0-2863 GCA_031400655.1 Deltaproteobacteria bacterium
GCTCGCCCGGGGATGGCGCTGGCGCAAGGCGCTTCGGCTCTACCGGCAGCTCCTCTGCGCGGAGCCGCGCAATCCCGAGATCCATTTCCGGATCGCACCGCTGCTGGCCCGCGCCGGGCGGCGGGTCGAGGCCTGGGAGTCTTTCCGGCTCGCGGCCGAGGCCTGCGAGCGATCGGGGAAGGAAGCCGAGCTCCTCTCGATTTATCAGCAGGCCGTGAAATCATTACCCGACGAGTGCCAGGCCATCCGCGCTCTCGCTCGCTGCGAGCTGAAGCGGCAGCGTCCCGATCGCGCCTTGCAGGTCCTCATCGCGGGCAGCCGCCGCCTCCGGCGCCGACGGACGCGGGGCGACGCGATCGTGTTGCTAGGCGACGCGCGCGAGATCGAGCCCTGGAATCCCGGCGTCGTGATCGACCTTTGTCGGCTGCTCGCGCGCTCGGGCGACTCAGCGGCGGGCCTCTTTCTGCTGGACCAGCTCGACGGTCGTGTGCAGGGACGGGAGCGATCGGCCGTCCGGGCCCTGCTCTGGCGGATCGAGCCGAGCCTCGTCCACAGCTGGCGTTGGCTGCGGGTGCGCTCGGAGTCTCGCCGCGACAATGCTCCCGCCGCACCGGCGCGGCCACATCGGGCAGCGCATTAGCCAGATTCGGAATCGTGAATCGGAAGATCGACGGTTTGATCGACCGGGTATGCTGTGGGCCGAGTTCGTTCCAGGGGCCTCGAGGAACGGCGGAGTGGTTCCGCCCGCGCCGCCTCGAGCCGTCGGCGTTTCCGTAACGAATCTCTTTGTCGGTTGGGAGTCAGTCCGTGCGAGAAGTCCTCGAAGCCCGACTTCGCGAGAGCCTCGCCGCAACCCACGTCGAGGTCGTCGACGAATCGCATCTGCACGCCGGGCACGCCGGCGCGAAGAGTGGCGGCGGGCATTTCCGGGCCGTCATCGTATCGGAGCAGTTCGCCGGGCTCTCGCGTGTGAAGGCGCAGCAGCTCGTCTATGGGACGATGGGGGAGTGGATGGGGAAGGAGATCCATGCCCTCAGCATGCAGACGTTTACGCCGGAGGAGTGGAGGGCGCGCCCGGTGTGAACCGGTGGGCTGGCGATTCGATGAGGAGGCCATTTTCAGGCCTCCCCTTCGGCTCGATCCTCATTCGTCCTCGGTCGCCGCCAATGCGCGTGCGACCGCGCGATAGGCTTCGACGTTGACCGCGAAGCCGAGATGGCTCGACTCGATCCGCTCATAGCGGACGCCGAGCAGACTCTTCGTGTCGCTCTCTTCCGTCGCGGACTCGTCGATCCGGGCCGCCTGCTCGCTGACGATGCCGTCGCGCTCGCTATAGAGGATCGTGACAGGAGCGACCGGGCCCGCCTCAGCGCGCGGAACCGGGGTCAACCAGCTGCTGAAGTCCTGCTCCTCGACCGGCACATCGCTCCGGTTGAGCCGCCGCATGACATGCCAGAGCGAGGTGCCACGCGGATCGCCGAAGGGCGAGCCAAGAGTCACGGCGTGGCGAACGGATTCGGGCTCGCGCCGCGCCGCATCGAAGGCGAAGAGTCCGCCCATGCTCCAGCCGACGAGACTCGGCCGACGACCCGTCTGCTGATGGAGCTCCCGAGCGCGCAGGACCACCCGTTCACTCTGGGTCCGGCGGAAGCGCGCGGCGTCCTCGACCCGTCGGATGCGCAGCTCGCCCTGATCGAGGTTGCGGCCCAACCCCGCCTCGACGGCGTCGTAGCCCAACCCGATGAGAAAGCGCCGGAGCGGCCACAGGCCGACGTCGCCGAGACCGTAGGCGGGCAGGACCAGGACGGGGTGGCCATCGCCGCGCGGAATGCCCTGGTAGAGGCCCGGAAGCGAGAAGGCGAGCCGCACCGCCTCGAGCCCGGCGCGCAGGGGCTCGGTCATCGTATCGAACAAGGCGGGCTGGGTCGGGGTTGCGGGCACGGCGGGATTCCTTGCAGAGCGGGCGGGCCAGCCGAGCCTAAGATCTACTGGAGGTTCTGTCTCGCGCGCGATTCTTCGGTCGGTATCGTCCGCGGGACCCCGTCCCGCGAGACCCCGTGCGGGGCCGAACGCGACGCGGCGGGGGCGGCGCGGCTGGACCCGCCCCCCCGCTTAGTTACACCCCGACAGCGACTCGACCCAGTCGCTCAACAACGCCACCCCGGCCGCGTCCACGATCCCAGAGCCGATCGGCGGCATGCCGCTCGCGTCGCGGTGATTCGCGCGGTAGATCACGACCGACCGGGCGGCGTCGCCCGGCGCGATCAGGCGCGCATTGGCGATGCCGAAGCTGCCCGACTGCGGCGCCGCGTCGCAGGCGTTCGTCGCGTTCAGGGCGGTCGAGAAGCGCAGGTCCATGCCCGACGGCGTGGGTCCGCCCGGCCGGTGGCATTGCGAGCAGTTCGTGTGGAGCCAGGCGCGCGCGCGATCCGACAGCGATTCTCCGGAATCCGACGGATCGACGAGGGCCGGCAGGCTGCCCGACGGACCCGGCAGCGGCGCGCTGAACATGCCGACCCCGGCGAGCGTGTCGAGCTGGTTGGCGGTGCGTCCGGTCTCGGCGTAGCTGAGCGAGCCGTTCAGCTGTGCGATCTCCGGGCCTAACGAGAAGCCCGCGGCGGAGGTGTGGCATTGCAGGCAGGCGCCTTCGCTCGGGTAGATCCAGGTCTGGCCCTGAACCGAGCGGGTCTTGCCGCCGATCACCCGCGTCGCCGCGGTCTGACATCGTTCCACTCGTAGGTGTAGCCGGCCCAGATGCCGTCGGGATGTCGCATGAAGAGCCGCGTTTCGATGATCTGGTTGTTGAGGCGGAAGTTCTTCAGGATCACGCTGCCGCTCGGGAACGTGAAATCGCCCCCGACGT
>JANNQH010000004.1:0-4110 GCA_031400655.1 Deltaproteobacteria bacterium
GGCTCGCCCAAGGTCGAGCCCGTCTGGATCGGCCGCGAGGGCGACCGCCTGCTGCTCGCGACCGATCGCAAATCGCTGAAGTCCCTCAACATCGATCGCGACCCCCGCGTCGCGATCTCACTCGTCGCCCGCGAGAACCCCTACGAGCAGCTGCTCATCCGGGGACGCGTCGTCGAAACCCGGGACGACAATGACCTCGTCGGTCTCGACGCTTTATCCCACGTCTATCTCCACAAACCCTTCCCGCGGCGCAAATGGTCGAGCCGCGTGCTCTACGTGATCGAGCCCACCCTGGCCCGGCATTACGTGTCGGGGCTCGTCGACCCGCCGCGCTGAGCCGCCCAGCTCTCTACCCGAAGAAGCTACCCGTCTCAACCCGAAGTAAGGACCCCCGCCATGACGATCCGCTGCACCGTCGAGAACCAGATCGCCGAAGTCGTGATGCACCATCCCCCCGTCAACGCCATCACGGTGGGCGACACCTGGAAGATCCGAGACACCTTCAAGGAGCTCGCCGAACGCAGCGAGCGCGAGGACATCCGGGCCATCATCCTCACCGCCGAGGGCAAGGGCTTCAACGCCGGCATCGACATCAAGGAGATGCAGAGCGTCGAGGGCTGGGACCATCTGCTGGGCTCCGGCGAAGCCTGCTATGCGGCCTTCCACCAGATCTACCAGACGCCCATTCCCGTGATCGCCGCCGTCAACGATTTCTGTATGGGCCTGGGCATCGGCCTCGTCGGGAGCTGCGACCTGATCGTCGCCTCGACGAAGGCGCGCTTCGGGCTGCCCGAGGTCGACAATGGGGCGCTCGGGTGTGCCTCGCATCTGGCGAAGCTCGTCCCGCCGATGAAGCTGCGGGAGATGTCGCTCACCTGCCGCCCGGCGACGGCCCACGAGCTGCTCGCCTGGGGCTCGGTCGCCTACGTCGTCGAGCCCGACCAGCTGATGGAGAAGGCGCGCGAGATCGCCCGCAACATCGCGAAGAAGCAGCGCGCCGTCGTCCAGTTCGCGAAGGCCGCCCTCAACCACATCGATCTCCACGAGATGCACGCGAACTACCGCCTCGAGCAGGGCTACACCTACCAGCTCAACATCATGGGCGACGGTGACAAGGCCCGGGACGCATTCATCGAGGGCACGCGCGTCATCACGCGCTGAGAAGGCACGGGGAGCGAGAGATGGGATCCATGGACGGCAAGGTCGTCTTCATCACCGGTGCAGCCCGGGGCATCGGTGCCGCCAGCGCGCGGCGATGCGTCGAGGAGGGCGCGCAGGTCGTCGTCGCCGATCGGCGCGCGGATGAGGCGGGCACCGTGGCGGACGAGCTCGACGGGATTCGCGCCGGCGCGGCACGCGCGGTCTCTCTCGACGTCGCGGACGGGGCCGGTTGGCGATCGGCCATAGCGGAGACCGAGACTGCGTTCGGGAGACTCGACGTACTGGTCAACTGCGCCGGGATCATCCGGATCGTCCCCCTCGAGCGCGCCGACGAAGAGACGTTTCGCAAGCTGATCGACGTGAATCTCATCGGGACCTTCCTCGGGCTCCACGCGGCAATCGAGCCGATGAAGCGAGCGGGAGGCGGCTCGATCATCAACTTCTCGTCGGTCCAGGGACTCGAGGGCCGCGCCGGCCTCTCGCTCTACTCGGCGACGAAGTTCGGCATCCGCGGGCTCACGCGATCCGCCGCGATCGAGCTCGGGAAGTTCGGGATCCGCGTCAACAACGTGATTCCCGGACCGACGCGCACGAAGATGACGGAGCGCGAGGGCTGGAGCGAGGCCGACTACGACCAGGCCTATGCGTCGAACCCGATCGGCCGCATGGCCCGGGCGGAGGAGGTGGCGGAGATGGTGGTCTTCCTCGCCTCGCCAAAGTCCTCGTACTGCACGGGGGCGGACTTCATCGTCGACGGCGGTGTGCTCGCCGGAAAGACCCAGGGTTAGGCACGTGACGACTACGTCTCTCCGACTGCAATTCCTCGGCGCCGCCGGCACCGTCACGGGCTCGCGCACTCTCGTCGAGGCAGCGGGCAAGCGCATCCTCGTCGACTGTGGCCTCTTCCAGGGCTGGAAGACCCTGCGGCTTCGCAATTGGGCGCCCTTCCCGGTCCCGCCCGAGTCGATCGACGCCGTCGTCCTGACGCACGCCCATATCGACCACTCGGGCTACCTCCCGCTCCTGATCCGAAACGGCTTCCGTGGCCCGGTCCACGCGACACCCGCGACTCGCGATCTGTGTGGCGTGCTGCTCCCCGACAGCGGGCGCATCCACGAGCGCGACGCGGAGTTCGCCAATCGAAAAGGTTTTTCCAAGCACGCCCCCGCCCTCCCCCTTTTTACGGGCGACGAAGGCGAGCGCGCGCTCGACGCGTTTCGAACTCTCGACTTCGATCACACGATCGCGCTCGCGCCGGGCATCGAGCTCACGTTTCAACGCGCGGGCCACATCCTGGGCGCCGCGACCGCAACGCTTCGCGTGAACGGGACCCGGATCGTCTTCTCCGGCGACCTCGGTCGCTCGAACTGCCCCGTGATGCGACCGCCCGACCCCGTCCGAGAGGCCGACCTGCTGGTCGTCGAATCGACCTACGGAGATCGCCACCACGACAAGAACGACCCCGAGGATGCCCTCGCCGACGTCGTGAACCGGACGATCGCGCGGCAGGGGACCGTCTTGATTCCCGCCTTCGCCGTCGGTCGCACTCAGGTCATTCTCTACTACCTCGACCGCCTGCGCCGGGCCGGACGGATTCCGAACGTGCCCATCGCGATGGATAGCCCGATGGCGATCGACGCGACGGAGATCTTCCGCCGCCACGGCGGCGATCACCGCCTCGATGCCGATCGCTGCGCCGAGGTCTGCGGCTCCGCCCGCATCGTCCGCACGCCCGAAGAGTCGAAGCGCCTCGACGAGGCGCCGGAGCCGATCATCTTGATTTCCGCGAGTGGCATGGCGACCGGAGGTCGTGTCCTCCACCACCTCGCCCGCTTCGCCTCCGATCCGCGCCACACCTTGCTATTCGCCGGCTACCAGGCGCCCGGGACCCGGGGCGAGCGCATCGTCCGCGGCGAGCCGAGCATCAAGCTCCACGGCAAGATCATTCCCATCCGGGCCGAGGTCCAGAGTCTCGACATGCTCTCGGCCCACGCCGATGGCGACGAAATCATGACCTGGCTGCGCCATTTCGAGCGGGCCCCGCGCATGACATTCGTCAATCACGGCGAGCCCGCCGCGGCCGATTGTCTTCGGCTCCGGATCCGCGACGAGCTCCAGTGGCGCACCCGCGTCGCCGACCAGGGCGAGAGCTGGGAGGAGTGAACGACCCATGTCCGCCCGGTGCAAGCGAGCCTCCTCATGAACAAACGACTATCCGAGCGCGACGCGCTGGCGATCATCGGCTTCGGTCGCCACGCGAACGACGGCGACCGCGACGAGCCCGAACGACTCCAGCGAATCACTCGCGAGCTTCGCAACGGCTTTCGCGCGCTCCAGGACGTCGAGCCCGCCGTCTCGGTCTTTGGCTCGGCCCGCCTCGGCGAGGACACGCCCGAGTACCGCGAGACCCGCGAGGTCTGCCGCCGCATCGCCCGCGCCGGCTACAACGTGATCACGGGCGGCGGCCCCGGCCTGATGGAAGCCGCCAACCGCGGCGCCCGCGACGGCGACGGACTCTCGGTCGGCGTCAACATCGAGCTCCACACCGAGCAGAACCCGAACCCCTACCTCGATCGCCGATTCGAGTGCCGTTATTTCTTCGTCCGAAAGCTGCTGTTTGTCCGCTACGCCTGCGCGTTCCTGATCTTCCCGGGCGGGTTCGGGACTCTCGATGAGGCCTTCGAGGCGCTCACGCTCGTCCAGACGCAAAAGATTCCGAATTTCCCGGTGCTGTTCTTCGGTGGCGATTTCTGGCGGGATTTGGAGGCTCATCTCGATCGGATGCAGGCTCGGGGCATCATCGAAGACGGAGAGCGGGAGATGGTGCGGATGGTCGGGGGTGCGGACGAGGCGCTCGAGATCCTGTTGGCCTGTCAAACGGAGCTGTGTGCGGAGCACGGGCGACCGCCGCTCCGTCCGCGCTGAAAGCTCGGCACTCGAGCCTCAATC
>JANNQH010000005.1:0-4485 GCA_031400655.1 Deltaproteobacteria bacterium
GTCCGGTGCGTCGGGTCGGAACTCAGGGCAGGGGATCGAGCAGGATCTCGGTCCGGTCGTGCTCGATCACGCCCCAGTCGCCCATCTCGTCGGCACCGAGCTCGCGCTCGACGACGCGCAGGCGGCCGCTCATGAATTCGAAGCGGGTCGAGACGCTCGCGCGATCGGTCTCGAACTCGATGAAGCTGCCCGGCTCGACGAAGCGGGCCATGGCGGCGAAGAAGCGGGCCATCGGCCGGGCCGGCAGCTCGTCCATCATGCCCTCGCGGCCCATGCCACTGATGCCGCCCCCCGGCACTTCCAGAACGATCGCGTGTTCACCGAGGGCGACGAGCGAGCGCAGTGAGTCGGCGAAGCTCATCGCGGAAGCGAAGCTGCGCCAGGCGTTCTCGTCCCGACCGATCCCCATCTCGAGGAAGACGGCCTGGGTGGGAAAGCTCGCCTTGAGCTGTGCGACGGCCGCACGCTCGGCGGCGGCATTCATCCGGAATTGCGCCTTCTCGATCCAGACCGCGGTTCCCATTGATTCACTCCGATGCGGGTCGGGCGGCTCGACCCCGTGGGACCCAATCGCCCCGGAACGTGCCCGACATCGCTCCCTCGGATCGCCGCGGTCGGGTCTTGAGGGTTCGCCGTCGAACTTGGCTTCTTCCGTCAATCCTCCGTCGGTCCTCAGTCGATGGGAGGTCGCGGGCCGAGTACCGTTCGGCCTCGGCTGCGCAGGTGGTTGCGTAGTCGACCTGGATCATGAGGGGGGATCGGGCGTGCGGGTCGAGCTGTCGGAAGAGGGACGCGCGAGTCTCGCATCCCGCTGGCGCCTGGCCTTCGACTGGGCCGAGCGCGAGCTCGGCGGACGCGTCGTCGCCTGGGAGCCCCAGCCCCGTTGGCGTCCGGCCTGCTACTTCGAGCTCGAGCGCGAAGGCCGGATCCTGCCGCTCTATTGGCGCGGCGCGCGCAGCGAGTGGCAGCGCGACGCCCGGCCCCTCGAGCGCGAGCGGCGGGTCATCGAGGTGCTCGAGCGAAACGGCGTGCGTGTGCCCCACGCCTACGGACTCTGTCAGGATCCGCCAGGCCTCGTGCTCGAGAAGCTCCCCGGGCGCTTCAATCTCGCGACCGCGACCGATCAGCGGCACCGGCGGGCGGTGCTCGACGAATATCTCGTCCAGCTCGCGCGCATCCACTCGATCCCGATCGAGGAGTTCGAGGCGATCGGCTTCGATCGGCCGAGGAGCGGAGAGCAGAGCTGCCTGGGCGAGACCCGCCGCTTCGAGCGCAGCTACCGCGCGGCCAAGCAGCGCCCCGATCCGATGATCGAGTTCCAGCTCGGCTGGTGCAAGCGGAACGTGCCGCGGGAACGCCAGGAGTTCTCGTTTCTGGTCTGCGACGCGGGGCAATTCATGTTCGACGACGCCGGGCTCACCGGGCTCATCGACTTCGAGCTCGGCTACATCGGGGATTTCGCGGCGGACCTCGCGGCGCTCCGGACGCGTGATCTGTCCGAGCCGATCGGTGAGCTCGGTCGCGCGATGCGGCGCTACGGCGAGATCAGCGGCCGCGAGATCGACCTGCGCGCGATCGACTACCACACGATCCGCTTCGCGCTCATCAACCCGCTGTC
Source organism: Deltaproteobacteria bacterium (assembly GCA_031400655.1). Classification (GTDB taxonomy): domain Bacteria; phylum Myxococcota_A; class UBA9160; order UBA9160; family UBA4427; genus UBA4427. The sequence goes on from JANNQH010000005.1 coordinate 1,619, forward strand.
GCTGGCAGGTTCGCTCGCAAAGCCGAACCGCGACGCGAACTTCGTTCAGTACCTCGGCTGGTACGTCTGTTATGGCCGGGCAGGGCTCGAGCTGATGGCGCGGTATGTCGGCGTGGAGCTCGACCCGCCGACGATTCCGGAGGGCTCGCCCTCGCGCCGAGGCGCGGCCCATGCCCATCTCGTGGAGCTGCTCGACCCCGCCCGGATCGAAGGCGACGATCCGGCGGCTCGCGAGCGCGCCTACGATTTCGACCGCATGCAGCGGATCGCGATCTATCTCGAACGCTCGGATCGTTTCGGCGATGCGCTCGAGGCGGACGATCAGGGCGACGTGGCGAAGCTGCTCGGCTCGCGGCCCGCGAGCTGGCAGGAGGCCGACGCACAGCTCGAACGCCTCGTGCTCGAATCGGGGCCCGAGCGCGACGCCGACTTCATTCGCTATTTCCACCGGCGGCTTTCCCGGGAAGAGTCGCTGCTCGAGCCCGTCCTGCGCGAGCAGAGCAACGCTTCCTTTCCGCCGCTCGAAGATTGATGCCCGAAAGCAGATTGAGGAGCCAATCGATCATGACCCAGATCCTCCCCCTCACCGGCTACCGCGTGGTCGACCTCGCCGACGAAAAGGGCGAGCTCGCCGGGCGCATCCTGGCGGATTTCGACGCCGAGGTGATTCGCGTAGAGCCGCCGCAGGGCGCTCGCTCGCGGCGGCTCCCGCCCTTTGCGCCTTCGGGCAAGAGCCTCTATTTCGCCTATCGCAATTCGAACAAGCTGGGCCACGTCCTCGACCTCGAGAGCGAGCCGGGCCGGGCGGGACTGCTCGATCTGCTGGCGCGCGCGGACGTCCTGATCGAATCCGAGGCGCCGGGCCGGATGGCGGCGCTGGGCCTCGATCCGAAGCTCCTCTCGGAACGCTTCCCGCACCTCGTCGTGCTCTCGATCTCGGACTTCGGCCAGACCGGGCCGTACCGCGACTGGGTCGCGACGGATTCGACGATGTGCGCAATCTCGGGGATGCAGTTCAAGGCGGGAGTCGCGGATCGCGAGCCGCTGCTGTCGCCCGGCGCGATGGCCTACGACATCGCCGGCATCATGGGTGCTTTTGCGTCGATGGCGGCGCTCTACCAGCGCGAGCGAACGGGCCACGGCCAGACGCTCGATCTCTCCGTCCTCGAAGCGGTAGCGCAGCAGACGGACTGGTCCTTCTCGAACGGCTCGATGACCGACGCCAAGCTGGTCGAGACCCAGCAATCGCGTATCGGCTCGGGACCCGTCTACAAGATCTTTCCGTGCAAGGGCGGCTTCGTGCGGCTCGTCATCATGGCGCCGCGGCAGTGGCGGGCGATGCGGGCCTGGCTCGGCGAGCCCGACTATCTCCAGGATCCGAAATACGACTCCTTCCTCGGCCGCATGGAAATCGCCGACGCGCTGAACGTGGTGGTCGGTGATCTGTTCGCGACGATGACCCATGAAGAGGTCGCCTTCGAAGCCCAGAAGCGCGGCATAGTCTGCACCCCCGTGCTCGCCCCCGCCGAAGTCCTAGAGAACGTCCACTTCCGCTCGCGGGGGACCTTCGTCGACGCCGAATACGCGAAGGGCGAGAAAGGCCCGATCGCCTCGGGCTTCTTCGAGCTCGACCGCGAGCGCCAGGGCTATCGCCAGCGCGCACCGGAGCTGGGCGAACACTCGCCGAAGATCGCCGCCGGCCTCTGGCCCGATCTTCGATCGAAGCCGGTCCGCCCGCGCCCCGCTCCGTCGCTCCCGTTCGAGAGCCTGCGACTGCTCGATTTCGGAATCGGCGGCGTCGGCGTCGAGGCGGCACGGCTCTTTGCCGAGTACGGTGCGGACGTCATCAAGGTCGAGAGCAAGGTCTACCCCGACTTCATCCGCGTCGTGATGGGAACGGCGATCAGCGGCTCCTTCGCGTCGTCCTCCCGCTCGAAGCGGGGACTCGGCGTCAACCTGAAATCCGAAGAGGGCCGTCGGCTCCTTCACGAGCTCGTTCGCCACTCCGACGTCGTCACCGAGAATGGCTCGACCGGCACGATGGACTCCCTCGGCCTCGGCTACGAGGCGCTCGCGAAGACGAACCCCCGCATCGTGCTCGCCAGCAGCCAGCTGTTAGGCGATCACGGCGCCTGGGCGGATTGGATCGGCTATGGCCCGAGCACCCAGCCGATCGGCGGTCTCGTCCATCTCTGGAACTACCGCGACAGCAGCGAGCCCGCCGGCTCGACCTCGATCTTCCCGGACCACCTGGCGGGGCGGCTGCTCGCGATCAGTGCGCTGGCCGGACTCTTTCGACGAATGCGGACCGGCCGCGGCGCCCATGCTTCGGTCGCCCAGGCGGAAGCGGTCGCCAACATCCTCGGCGATCAGCTGCTGAAGGAGGGCGTGGCACCGGGGACCGTCGGGCCCCTCGGCAATCGCAGCGAGCGGGGCGCGCCGTGGGGCTCGTATCCCTGCGCGGGCCAGGATCAATGGGCCGCGATCACGGTCCGGGACGACGAGGACTGGGGGAGGCTGCGGGGCGCGATTGGCGATCCCGAGTGGGCGAAGGACCCGCGTTATGCAAAGGCGGCGGGGCGCTTTGCGGACCACGACGCGATCGATGCGAGGCTCGCCGAATGGACCCGGCCGCGCACGCCGCGGGGTGTGACAGCGATCCTGCAGATGTTCAAGGTCCCGGCCGCTCCAATGTTCAACGCCCGCGATCAGATTCACGACCCGCACTACCAGGCCCGCGGCTACCCGCGCTGGATCGACCAGCAGGTCGTCGGCTGGATGGCGATGGAAGGACCCTGCTTCAAGGCGAGCGGCATGAGCGACGTCGCGATCTTCCAGGCGCCGCTCGTGGGCGAGCACACGCGGGA
>JANNQH010000006.1:0-1835 GCA_031400655.1 Deltaproteobacteria bacterium
CCGGCGAATCGCCGAGTGGCCGACCATGAAGCCGGCGTTGATCGAGAGCTTGTTCTCGAGCTGGTCGAGATACTCGCCGAACGAGCGCCAGTTCCACGGCACGCCCTTCTCGAGGCTCTCGAGCGGCATGCCCTCGACCCGAGCCAGCATCTTCATCAAGTACGGGCCGGCCTCGGGCGACAGCGGCGCGATCGAGAAGCCGCAGTTGCCGCCGACGATCGTCGTCACGCCGTGATAGGGCGAGGGCGAGAGCGTGCCGTCCCAGAAGGCCTGGGCATCGTAATGCGTATGCACGTCGACGAAGCCCGGGGCGACGACCCGGCCCTTTGCATCGATCGTCTCGCGCGCTGCTTCCGTAATCTGGCCGATCGCTGCGATCCGGCCGTCGCGAATCCCGATGTCGGCCTTGCGCCCGGGTTGTCCCGAGCCATCGACGAGCGTCCCGCCCTTGATCAGTACATCCAGCATCTTTCACTCCTCCGCGGCAGCCAACGCCGCGTCATGGATGGATCGAATTCGTCCCCTAACCGAAAGTCCATTCGCGTTCGGGCTTCGAGCCGTCGGTCCGCTCCTGGGACTGCACGTCGAGCCAGATCGGCAGCAGGTGCTTCACGTAGAAGGCGTGGGTCACATGCGCTCCCGTGACGAGGTCCTCGTACTCTTTGATCTGCACCCGCGGATCGCGCTCGCGCCACTTCTTCGCCTTCTCGAGCAGCTCGTCGACTTCAGCGCGGGTGTCGAACAGCAGGCCCAGATGGTCGTAGCCCGGGCTCTGGATGTGCTTCTTCTGCTCGGTGACGAGGATGAACTGACTGGTGTCGGGATCGGTGCGCAGAAGCAGCCCGACCTGGCCGAGGATCGGAACGTCGATCGAATCCCAACCAAACAGATCGGCGTAGAAATGAGCGATCTCGCGGCGGCTCTCGCTGAGGCCGCCGAGCGGGAGCGTCAGCTCCATGTGATTGAAGCGCGCGGGCATCGGGAATCCTCCGGCGAATCGGGTCTGCTGGATGCGATGATCAGGGTCGCGTCGATGCTAGCATGCGTAATTCGCCCGGCCCGCCCCGTTCACTCGGCTCGCAGCGCCTCGACCGGCTCGAGTCGTGCCGCCCGCCGGGCCGGCCCGACCCCCGACAAGAGGCCCGCGACGACACTCACGAAGAGCGACGCCACCACGTATCGGACCGGTGCCGCCGCCGGAAAATCCGGCAGGACCCAGCGGACGAGCAGCACGATCAGCCCGCCCCCGACCAGACCCGCGAGACCTCCCGCCGTCGTCAGCAGGATCGCCTCGACGAGGAACAGGTCCCGGATCTGCTCTCCCGTCGCGCCCAGCGCCCGCATCAGCCCCACCTCCGGGACCCGCTCGCTGACCGAGATCCACATCATCGTGAAGATCCCGATCGAGCCGACCAACAGCGAAATCCCCGCAATCACCGCGATCCCGAGCGTCAAGACGTCCATCACCCGGCCAAACACCGAGAGCATTTCGGTCTGGGAGACGATCGTGAAATCCTCCTCGCCGCGGTGGCGGTCGATCAGAACGGCTCGTGCGGCCTCGACGGCGGCGGCGGTCAGCCCGTCGTGGGCAAAGACGACGTCGATCTCCTGCAGCTCCTCGAGATTGAAGAGACGCATCGCGGTCGCGACCGGGACGTAGGCCGCGTCGTCAATGTCCATGCCGAGGATCTGCCCCTTCGGCTCCATCACGCCGATGACCCGCAGACGCGAGCCCGCGATCCGCACCGTCCGGCCGAGAGCGCTCTCTTCGCCGAACAGCTCGTGCTTCAGCTTCGGTCCGATGACCGCGACCGAACCGCCACGGCGCGGATCGC
>JANNQH010000007.1:0-6680 GCA_031400655.1 Deltaproteobacteria bacterium
CTGGGCGATGGCGTCCTTGTCGTCGCGACCGGCGCGGCCGACCTCTTGATAGTAGGCCTCGATCGAGCCGGGCGGGGCGAGGTGGATCACGGCGCGCACGTCGGATCGATCGATGCCCATGCCGAAGGCGTTGGTGGCGACGACGACTTCGAGTTGACCGCCGGCGAAGGCGGTAGAGACGTAGTCGCGGCGTTCGCCGGTCAGGCCGGCGTGATAGGTCTCGCATTTCCAACCGTCGGCGACGAGGCGGTCGCGTTCGACTTCGGTGCTCTTGCGGGTCGGGCCGTAGACGATGGCGGTGCCGCGACCGGAGCCGGGGATGCCGAGGGCTTCGTAGAGGGTGTCGTCGACGAGGCGGCGGCGGTCCGCGGCGCGTTCGACTTCGGCGATGCGCAGCGCGAGGTTCGGGCGGGCGAAGCCGCGCACGATCTGGGTCGTCTCGGGCGGGAGGCCGAGGCGCGCGACGATCTCGTCCCGGACATAGGGGGTCGCGGTCGCGGTGCAGGCAAGTACGCGGGCCTCGCGGTGGGCGGCCAGGACTTTGCCGATCTCGAGGTATTCGGGGCGGAAATCGTGGCCCCATTCGCTGATGCAGTGGGCTTCGTCGATCGCGAACAGGGGACAGTCGAGCTTTTTCAGGATCTCGCGGAAGCGCGGGAACACGAGCCGCTCGGGGGCCACATATAAAAGCTGGAAGAGACCGCGCTCGATGCCGTCGAGGCGGCGCCCGAGCTCGCCGGGCTCGAGGGTCGAGGCGAGGTAGGTCGCGGCGATGCCCCGGCGTTCGAGGGCGTCGACCTGGTCGCGCATGAGGGCGATCAGCGGGGAGACGACGATCGTCGTCCCGCCGAGGACGAGGGCAGGGAGCTGGTAGCAGAGGCTCTTGCCGCCGCCGGTGGGCGCGACGAGCAGCAGATGGCGCTCGTCGAGCAGGCCTTCGATGGCTTCGCGTTGTCCGGCGCGGAAGCTCGAATGGCCCAGGCGCACGAGGGCCTCGTTCAGCAGGGCCTCCCGCTCGGGCCCGGGTCGGGTGAGTGCGCTCGAGTCCGCGTCTTGCATGGAGGATCGCGACGCTAGCACGCGGGCCCGAAGACGAGGCGGCGTGAACACGCGGATTCGGGCACCATTGGCTGGTTGGCGCATTCGTTCGCTCGCAGGACGGCGCCGCGAAGCGAGCTGCGAGCAGAGCGCGCCGGAAAAAAGGGAGCCGATCGCGATGGTGGAGATGAAGCTCGTCTACGAAGGGGGCTTGCACACGACGGCCGCCCACGGTCCGTCGGGGGCGAACCTCGACACCGACGCCCCCGTCGACAATCAGGGCAAGGGCGCGGCCTTCTCGCCGACGGATCTGCTCGCGGCCTCCCTCGGCACCTGCATGCTGACGACGATGGGCATCCTCGCGCAGCGCGAGGGCTGGAAGATCGACGGCGCCCGTGCGCGCATCGAGAAGCACATGAGCCTCGAGCCGCGCCGCCGTGTCGGCCGCATCGTGGTCGAGTGTGACATGCCGCGGGGTGTTCCCCAGGTGGCGCGCGAGCAGCTGAAGGATGCGGCGGATCGCTGTCCCGTCGCCTGCTCGATCCATCCCGATACGAAGGTCGAGCTGACGCTTCGCTGGGCCGACTGAACCGGAGGCGGCGCTGATGCGTTATGCGGTCTACGGCGATCTCGCAGCGCGTGATTCGATCGCGCTCGTGACGGCGTTGTCCGCCAAGCGGATCAGCTTCGATTTCATCGAGGAGACGCCCGCGCTCTCGCTGGCGCTGGCAGCGCGCGCAGGCCGCGACGACGGTCCCTTCCTCCGGACGCCCGAGGGCTTCATTGTCGGCGATCTCCACACGATCCTCGACTATCTCGAGCGCCTCCATCCCGAGCCGACCTGGCGGCCGACCTCGCCGGTTCGCCACGCCTGCGCGCGGCTGCTCGAGGATTGGATCGAGCTCTGGCTGCCGGTCTGGCCGGCGCGGGCGCGGTCGGTGCTCGAGGCGCTCTCGAGGCATCTCGAGACCACGGGCTTCCTGCTGGGCGCTACGCCCTGTCGGCCCGACGGGTCGCTTGCGGCCTGGCTCGAAGCGGACGTCCTGTCGGACCCGGAGCTGCGCGGGTACCTGTCGCGGCACGTGCCGAGGTTGTTGAGTTATGTCGCGGAGGTCCGCTCGGCAACGCTTTCGCCCGCGACCGACGATGCCATTCCGCTCTCGCTCCTCGAGGTCCTGTGCGAGATCGCGACGGACTATCTGATCTATCTCGAGGGCAACCGCGAAGCGCTGCTCGCGGGCAGCGACCACGTCGAGATCGATTTCGGGCTCGGGACGAAGACGGTGCCCGCCTGGCGGCATTGCGAAGAGAGGCGGGCTGCCCTCGGTCAGGATCTCGCGGCGCTGGCGGGGAGCGAGCGGCGGTCAGTGCGCCAGATGCTCGATCCGCTGGGGGCGTGGCGGACGCTCTGCCTGCCGGCAGTGGTCGATCCGATCGCCCTCGGCGATCCGCGGAGCTTTTGACCCCGCCGCGATCGCCGCGTTTTGCGCCGATGAGCCGTTGCGGCGACTAACGCAGATCGAAGAGCAGGAATTCGGCGCCGGTCGGACTCTCGAGCTCGAGCTGGGAGACAGCTTCGATCGCGGCTCCGTCGCCCGCTGCGAGGCGTGCGCTGCCTGCGGCGCCATCGCCCAGGGTGACGTCGCCCTCGACGACGTGGACCCAGAGGCCACGGTCGCGGGTGGTCCGATGGGCCAGCTTGCGGCCCGCGTCGAGCTTGCCGAGGTAGACGTCCGCGTTGGCGCGGATGGCGATCGCTTCGTCCCGGGGCTTCCCGGCGAAGACGAGGGTCAGGCTGTTGGGCTTCGCGGCGGTGGGGAGCTGTTTCTCCGCATAACGGGGCTCGCCGCCGCTTTCGTCGGGCAGGATCCAGATCTGTAGGAAGTGAACGCGCGCATCCCGCGACGGATTGAACTCGCTGTGCGAGACGCCCTGGCCGGCGCTCATGTACTGCAGCGAGCCGCGCTCGATGACGCTTCCGTTGCCCATCGAGTCCTTGTGCTCGAGCTGGCCCTCGAGGACGTAGGAGAGGATCTCGGCGTCGCGATGGGAGTGGGTGCCGAAGCCCTGGCCGGGCTCGACGATGTCGTCGTTGATCACGCGCAGGGACCGGAAGCCCATGTGGGCGGGATCCTGGTACTCGCCGAAGGAGAACGTGTGCTGGCTGTGGAGCCAGCCGAGCTCGGTCTTTCCGCGTGCGGTAGAAGGCCGTTTAGTCAGTTTCATCTTTAGAACCCTCCGCCTCTCATTCTCCGCGCATCGCCGCGTCGAAGACCTTTTCTCCGACAACGCTCTTCGCGACTTCTTCGAGCCACGGGAACTTCCGGATCGTGTGGCCGCCGTCGACGGTGAGCGCCTGGCCCGTCGTCCAGATCGACTCGTCACCGGCGAGGAAGCGGATCGCCCGAGCGATGTCGCCGGGCTCGCCCTCGTGGCGGAGCGGCTGCTCGGCGAGAAAAGTCTCGATCAGCGGACGCGCCTCGAACATACCGTCGGTCGCGCCTGTCCGCGTGAGCCCCGGTCGCACGGCATTGATCCGCACGCCATGTCTTCCGAGCTCGTCCGCCGCGACCTTGACGAGCTGGTCGCAAGCCGCCTTCGCCGCACAGTAGGCCGCCAGAAACGGCGACGACATGATCGCCGCCGTCGACGACACTGCGACGATCGAGCCGCCGCTCTTGCGCACCATCGCGCGCCCCGCGTACTTGATCAACAGGAAGATCGGCCGGACGTTCGCATCGATCGTCTGGCTGAAATCGTCGTCGTCGTAGGCCAGCACCGGCGAGAAGTTCCCGCCGCCGGGCACGCTGACGGCGATGTCGAGCCCGTTCGCGCCGCCGGCCTCGGCGACCGCAGCCTCGACTTCCTTTCCGACGAGCCCGTCGACGACGCGTGTCGAGATCCGGTCTTTCGCATCGGGCAGCGCAGCAGCGAGCTTCTTCGCCGCCGCTTCGAGCCGCTCCTTGCCCCGGGCACACATCAAGACGTGCGCCCCGTCGACCGCGAGCGCCTCCGCCGTCGCGAGGCCGATGCCGCTGCTCGCGCCGATCACGATCGCGCGCTTGCCCGCGAGACTTCCGGGACCGCCGATGCGATTGCCGGGCTTGGTCGGATTCTGGTTCGCCACGTTCGTCTCCCCGCGCTCCGTGGGGCGGGGCGCTTCGTGTTGAGGGGGACCAGTCTAGCCAGCGGCGATCAAGGTCGAGTTCATGGCGCAGGCCGAGCGGATTCGTGGCAGCGACGGCAGTGCCACGAAGCCGTCAGCCCGCCTCGATTAAGTGTCAATACAAAAGTATTGACAAAATTCAGGGTCCGGGGCTACGCTGCCCGCGTGGCCAAAGCCCGAAAAATCACCCAGCTCCAGATCCGCGTCTCCCAGCAGGATAAGGAGGCGATTCGTCGCGCGGCCGACCGGGCCGGTCGCGACCTCTCCGCCTTCGTCATGGATCGGGTGCTGCCTCCGACCGAACGGCTCTGGCAAGACCTCCTCGGCCGCCTCGAGGGCGACGAGCTCGATCGATTCGCGCTCGCCGAGCTTGCCGACCTGTTGGCCAAGCTCGAGCCCGCCGACTTGACTCGTTCGCTGGTGAACCCGCCGGCGGCGTCGGCTTCGTCGGAAGTTCGGAACTACCTGGCTGCAATGGTCGAACAGGTGTGTGCCGAGAGAGACGTACCCGCGCCGTCCTGGACGCGTTCGATCCCGCCTCTCGAGCGGCCATGGTTCGGCAGCCAGCTTCAGAGCCTGAGGCTCCATCTGCTGCGCTCGTCGCCCGCTCCGTTCCGCCGTCGCAACATCTTCATCGACACAGCCATGGGAGGGCGGGTCTGACGTGGCCGGCCGGGCGCTCCGACAGCGCGAGATCCGCCGACTCTTCAAGCTGCTCGATCAGGAGCTGGGCGCGAGCGGGATCCAGGGCGAGCTCTATCTGATGGGCGGAGCGGTGATGTGCCTCGCCTACGACGCGCGGCCTGCCACGCAAGACGTCGACGCCGTGTTTCGGCCGGTGCGCCAGGTTCGCGAGGCCGCGGCACGCGTGGCTGAACGAGCGGGCGTCGCAGCCGATTGGCTCAACGACGGGGTCAAGGGATTCATGAGCGATCGAGGCGAGTTCGCGCCGTTCCTCGAGTTCGACCATCTTCGCGTGATGGTCGCCCAGCCCGAGTACCTGCTCGCGATGAAGTGCATCGCGATGCGGATCGGGGCCGAGTTCCACGACGAAGACGACGTGCGCTTCCTGCTGCGCTGGCTGAACGTCGAGTCGCTCGAGCAGGCGACCGGGATCATCGAGCGGTTCTATCCGATCGAGCGGATCCCACAGAAGACGCTGTATGCGCTGGGGGAGATCCTCGCTCCGGGGGCCAATCGAGGCTGATCGACCCTGCAAGCGGGTCCAGCACCAACGTTTGGCGACACGGTGGACGGGGCGCGGACGGGAGTCGATCAATGATCAGATATTTGCTTGGACTCCCATTCAGTCACCGGCAAAGGAAACTTGCCGCCGAAAGAGAGCCCATGTCCAGGGAAGCGTTCGTTGCCGATATCGCCGCAATTGGTGGTGACAGTCAAGCAGCAAACTTTCTGTGGGACAGTCTGCTTGCTTCACGTGTCGTTGAAACTTTTTTGCCTCAACCTGATGATAGTTCAGAAGTGGTATTCGGGATTTCCGAGGAGGAGCTGGAAGTCGATCTCATCATGCGACTTTTCGATGAATCTGGTCTGGAACTCCCGGATCAACGGCTCCTCTTGGAGTTCGGGGTCATTGATTCTGCGCGGCGAGTCGCACAATTCGTCAGTCGGTGTCGCGTCGTATGATGAAGTGGGTTCCTGTACACAGTGGATGAAGGTCGGAGGAGCCCATCCGATTGCTGTCAGACTGGTTCAGTCCACCCGCCGAAGCCGCTCGAATTCGATGACCGGGCTGTCCTCGCTCGCTGACCCGTCCCGCCTACGTCCCGCCACCAGTCCCCCCATCCGCACATCCGGCGCCCCGAGTCTTGCCGCATCCGCCGTCTGATCATCCGGCTGGGTCTGGCTCTCGCGCTCGGCCTGGACGCGGGCGTCGTAGTGCGCGATCTCGCGGGCTTCCGTGGCGGCGTCCCAGCCGAGAATGCCCGCCATGATCTTCGCCGCCTCACGCGCCGCGATGCAGCCGCGGTCGAAAGTCTCGATCGAGATGCGGGTGCGACGGGTCAGGACGTCGTCGAGGTGCAGCGCGCCTTCATGGCTCGCGGCGTAGTGGATCTCGGCGGCGAGATAGGTCGGCGCGCCGTCGACGGCGCGGCCCAGCGCGGGATCAACGGTGATCAGATCGATCAGCTCCTGGGTGCGGGAGCCGTAGCGCGAGAGCAGATGCTCGATCACGTGGACGTGCAGGCCCGCGCGCTCGGCCAGGACTTCGCGGCGATTCCAGAACGCGCGGTAGCCGGTGGCGCCGATCAGGGGGATCTCGTCCGTGCAGCAGGGCGGGATCTTGCGGTCGAGGGCGCGGTCGAGGGCGTGAGCGGCGACGTCGACCACGTCTTTCGCCATCACGCGGTAGGTCGTGTACTTGCCCCCGGCGACGGTGATGAGGCCGGAGACGGATTGGCTGACGGCGTGTTCGCGGGAGAGCTTGCTGGTCGCGTCTTCATCACCTTGGAGC
>JANNQH010000008.1:0-11330 GCA_031400655.1 Deltaproteobacteria bacterium
GCCGAACAGGGCAAGCGATTGCTGGCGAGCGGTGACAACCGACTGGAGTCGATCGGCTCCGCGAAATCCTATGTCTGGTACGGACCGAACTGGGCCGAGGCGGCGACGGCGCCCTCGCGCCTCTACAAATCCTTCCCGACCGAGGGCGGGACGCGGGTGCCCGCGTTCATCTGGGATCCCGGACACGTCCGCAGCGGTATCTCGGCGCAGTATGTCTCGGTGCGCGACGTGCTGCCCACGCTGCTCGATTTTGCAGGGGCGCCGATCGCGTCGCAGGTCGACGGGCACGTCGTGTTGGCGCCGCAGGGTCATTCGATCCGGGGCCGGATTGCGGACGGGGCGCTCGAGCCCAAGCTGGACGAGGTCGTCGCGAATGGGGAAATGTTCGGGCGCCTCTATGCCCGGCGCGGGCGCATGAAGGCGGTGATGATCCCGCCGCCGACGGGACCCGGCGTCTGGCAGCTCTACGATGTCGTCGCGGATCCGGGCGAAGTGCATGATCTCGCCAAGGCGCAGCCCACGCTGGTCTCAGCCCTGGAGGCGCAATGGAAGCGTTATGCCAGGGATCACGGCGTAGTGCTGCCGAAGATTCCGGGGAACTGAGTCAACACTCCGACCGGCCAACGCAGCGACGTAGCGTCTTCGAAAGCTCGTGGTGCGGATTCGCCGCTGCTGAGCGGTCCGTTGGACGACCCGAATGATACGAGAAGTGGCAACCGATCTTTGGATCGCAGATCAGGCGCTGCGCTTTTTCGGCCTCGAGGTCGGCGCGCGCATGACGCTCGTCCGCCTCCCGGGCTCGAGACTCCTCGTCCACTCTCCCATCGCCTGGTCGCGCAGCCTCGCCGAGGAAGTCGAGCGGCTCGGCTCGCCGGCCTACCTGGTCGCCCCGAACCGCTTCCATCATCTCTATGCCCAGGAGTGGCGGTCGGCATACCCGACCGCCCGTCTCCATGTCGCCCCCGGATTGGAACGCAGGCGTCCGGATCTGACGGTCGACCACGTGCTCGCCGAGAGTCCGCTTCCCGAGTGGTCGGATGTGCTGGATCAGGTCCTCGTCGCTGGCTTTCCGCTGGCCAACGAGGTCGTCTTCTTCCACAAGCCGAGCCGCACGCTCATTGCGAGTGATCTCGTGTTCAATATCGGCGCCGAAAGTCCGCCCCTGACCCGTCTCGCGTTCCGCCTGATGGGCGCGTACGGCCGACCTTCGTCCACGCTGCTCGAGCGGTTTTTGATTCGAGATCGCGTTGCGTTCCGCGGCTCTATCGAGCGGATCTTGACCTGGCCGATCGCGCAGATGATCGTCGCCCACGGTTCGATCGTCCGAGAGGGCGGTCACACCGCGCTCGCAGAGGCGTACGCGTGGCTTCTTGCTCGCCATGAGCAGCGCGCCGGCTGACGAGGCCCTGCGCTACACGTCTTCTTTTGGCTCCACTCTTGGCTCCACCTACCGACCCGCCCCAGCCGCGAAAGCGAGGCCCCGCATGCTCACGAAATTCGACGACTACCCGATCCACCAGACGAGCGAACCGATCGCGGTCGTCGCGACGACCGACCGCCACGCCTACGACCGCTACTGGTTCAATGGCTACCAGGACGACGGTGAGTTCTACTTCGGGATCGGCTGCGCGGTCTATCCCAACCTCGGCATCGTCGACTGCGGTCTCAGCATCGTGCATAACGGCCGCCAGTACGCCTTCCACGGCTCGCGCCGGGCAGGCCCCGAGCGCAGCGAGATCAAGGTCGGTCCCTTCGAGCTCGAGATCCTCGAGCCCATGAAGAGTCTGCGCGTCACCCTCGACGACAACGAGACCGGCATCTCCGCGAACCTCCTCTGGATCCCGCGCACCGCGAGCTTCGCCGAAGGTCATCAGCGTTCCGTCCGCAATCCCGCCGCCGCGTTCGCGCACATGGAAGCGACTCGCTTCAACCAGTTCGGCCATTGGCAGGGCGAGATCCGCTACCCCGGTGGCTCGGTCAAGGTCGATCCCGCGCGGGTGCTCGGAACGAAGGATCGGTCGTGGGGGATCCGGCCGGTGGGGGATCCGGCGCCGCCCGGTGCGCCGCCGACGAAGCTCCCGCAGGTCTTCTTCCTGTGGGCACCGCTCCACTTCGACACGCGCTGCACGCATGCCGGGATCTTCGAGAACGAGCACGGCATCCAGTGGCACTGGGACGGCATGATCATGCCGACCTACAAGGATCCGAAGGATCTGCCCGGCGTCGAAGATCCGCGCATGGAGCCGCTCGCCGCGGTCGAGCATCGACTCGAGTTCGTCCCGGGCACGCGCCGCGCCCGCCACGCGGTGATCACGCTCGTCGATCTGACGGGCGCGCGCACGGAGATCGATCTCGAGCCGCTGCTCCTCTACCGCATGAAGGGCATCGGCTACTCGCACCCCGAGTGGGGCCACGGCAAATGGAAGGGCGAGCTCGCGATCGGCGGCGAATCGTGGAAGATCGAAGAGGCCGACGAGAAGGACATCTCGAATCAGCACATCCAGCAGGTCGTGCGCGCCAAGGCGACGGGTCCGAAGGGACAGGAGACGGGCGTCGGCGTGCTCGAGCAGATCCACCTCGGCCCGCACAAGCGCTACGGCTTCAAGGACTTCATGGGCCCGGCGGCCTAGCGTCGACGGCGGGCACGCGGGCGCATTGGCGTCCCGGCTCAGTAGAGCTCGCGCACGAAGATGAGCGCGTCGCGGCCTTCCCAGATGGCGAAGGTCGCGCGCGCTTGCGGGTCGTCGTCGAGGGCGCCGTGGAGATTGCCGTCGTCTGGCCAATCCGCGCGGCGCCAGGGGAGATTCGCGCCGGTCGCGCCGAGGTCGACGCGGACGTCGAAGTGGCCCGCGTCGCCCGAGAAGAGTGGGATGTGGCCCAGGGTCGGCGCCGTGGCGAGTCCGGCCGGGCTCGGCGCGCGGACGAGGGCGCTCGCGAGCACCGCTGCTTGAGCTCCCCCCTCATTCGGCGGGCGCGACCTGGGACGAAATAGGGGGAATCTTCGACCTCAAGCGACGTTTTCCCCACCGCCGCTCCCGTGTAATCTTCAATCTGTCACGGGGCGCAGGCGTAAGGCGGTCCAGGTCAATCGCCCTCGCGGATCAGATTCGGGGGGCACGGGGACCTGCGAGATGCAGAACATCACGTGCTCGCCTGCAGTCCGAGTCTTGGCGCACCCCCGACGGGACCTAGACTAACGATAGGAAGACGCCCGGTCGACCGCAGGCGCGCTCGACCCCTCAGCAGGAGCCACGTCGATGCCCCAGATCTCGATCAAGAGAAGCCACGCGCTCGGCGCCGAAAAGGCGCGGGAGCAGATCGAGCTGCTCGCCGGGAAGATCGCGGAGCGGCTAGGTGGCGCATGGCGTTGGCAGGGTGAGCAGGCCGTCTGCGAAGCGCGGGGTGCGAAGGCCTGCGTCGCCTACGACGCCCAATCGATCTCGATCGAGGTCGACCTGCCTTTCGTGATGCGGCCCATGCGAAAGGTCCTCGAAGCGAAGATCGAGGACTACTTCGCGCGTTATTTTGCCTAGCGGTTTCGTCTGACCGGATCGGGCATCAGACGAACTTGGCGAAGCGACCCTCGCCCCGGGCGAACACGACGAAGCCCAGGGCGAGAGTCACGAGGGCGAACGCCGCGACGTAGGCGAGCTCCGAGCTTCGAGGGACACCGTTCCAGATCAGGACCTCGCGACTCGCCTCGAGGATCCCCGCCATTGGATTCAGCATGTAGTAGTCGAGCAGGCCAGGCGGCACGATGCCCGGGCGGCCGTGGGCGCTGCGCGCGAAATAGAAGATCGGGGAGACGAGCACCCAGAGCCGCAGCAGCGCGCCGACGATGTTGGCCGTATCGGCGAAAAAGAGACCCATGTACGCCATCAGGAAGCACAGGCCCAGCGTCAGCGCGAGCTCGAGGCCGATGATCAGCGGCAGCCACGCGAGCCGCGGCGAGAAGGGCACCTCCAGCCACCAGGCCGCGGCCAGGACGATCGCCAGCGAGCACGCCAGATCGTAGAGCCGCGCGAGACAGATCGAGATCGGGATCACGGCCTTCGGAAAATCCGCCGCCAGGATCAGCCCGCGCTGACTTCGCAGGCAGCCTGTCGCCTGGGTGATCGAATCGCTGAAGAAGCGCCAGAGGACGATTCCGAGAAAGAGATAGAGGACGAACTCCCGCGCTCCGCCTGCGGCCTGGCGGAAGCCGATCCCGAACACCACGTAGTAGACGGCGAGCGTGAGGAGCGGGTCGAGCAGACTCCAGAGATTGCCGAGGAGCTTGTCGCGGTGGCCCGCGGCGAGCTGAGATCGCGTCAACAGCCGGATCGTCTCGCCCCGGGTCAGCAGGCTTCGCAGCACCGCGAAGGCACTCGGCGGCGTCATTCGCACCGGACCCGGCACGGGGGGCGAGGCGGCGGCTTGGGGCGGCACTTCCGGCATGGGCGTGGCGCGCAGTCTATGAGATCCCGAAGCGCCTCGAAACCGCGGCGGAGCGTGTTCGTTACCTTGCGCCGGCCATGACGACCCAAAGCAATCCCGCGTCGGATCCCGCGTCGACTCCCTTGTCGGCGGACGACGTGATCCTCGAGGCCGATCGGATCTCGGTCCGTTACACGATCCGCTATCAGCGGGCGAACGTGACGCTGCGCGAGACGCTCGTGCACGCCCTCGATCCGCGGCGTCTGACCCGCCGCGCGGGGGCAAGCCGCACGCAGCACCACTGGGCCCTGCGCGACGTCTCCGTAGCGCTTCGCCGGGGCGAGGTGGTCGGTGTGATCGGGCGAAACGGGGCCGGCAAGACGACGCTGCTCCAGACCCTGGCGGGTGTCTTTCTGCCGGACGAGGGTCGGCTGGTGCGCCGGGGTCGCGTCTCCTGTCTCTTGAGCCTCGGGGCGGGCTTCAACGGGAATCTGACGGGCCGCGAGAACGTCTTCCTGAATGGCGCGGTGCTCGGGATCGCCGGGGCGCGGATTGCCGACCAGCTCGATTCCGTGATCGCGTTCAGCGACCTCGGGCCCTTCATCGATGCGCCAGTGCGCACCTACTCGGCGGGCATGCGGGCGCGGCTTGCATTTTCCGTGGCCCTGCTGGTCGACCCGGACGTCGTCATCCTCGACGAGATCCTGCGGGTGGGCGATGCGGCGTTCCGCGAGAAGGCGGGCTCGATCCTCGATCGCTTCCGCGCCGGAGGCAAGGCGATCCTGATCGCGAGCCACAGCATGGACATCGTGCGCCGTCACTGCGATCGGGTGCTCTGGCTCGACCGCGGGGCCATCCGTGCGTCGGGCGCCCCCGCGGAGATCACCGGGGCCTATCTCGAAGACGCCCGCCGCGAGCAGGATCGCCTCGGCGCGACGGGCTGAGCGCCGTCCAGGTCCGCGCGCCCGCCCGGAGCCCGCTCGGATCGAAGATGGAGGTGGCTTCGGCCTGGGATATGGTTGGGCGTTCTGATGCCCCTTGGGCTTCGTGGGAGTCGGCGGCCGATGGGCCAGGGCACGGAATACGTGGCGGGAATCGTCCACTTCGGCGCAGACCCGGGGCTCGAGCGCTGTCTCGCCTCCCTGCGCGCGCAGAGCCAGCGACCCGTCCATCTCGTCGTTGTCGACCATGATCCCTGCGCGCCCGGCGATGAGCGGCGAGCGGCGCTTGCGCGGGCGTATCCGGAAGTCGAGTGGGTCCACGCGCCGAACGGGGGCTATGCGGCGGGGGCGAACCGGGTGATCGAGCTCGCGCTCACCCGAGTGCCCGAGCTCGACTCCATCCTCGTGCTCAATCCCGACGTCGAGCTCGAGCCGGAATTCGCGGCCGCCCTGCTCGGCGAGCTGGACCGGCGACCCGAGGTGGCCCTCGCTTCCGGCAAGCTCCTGCGTCCGGGCGCTCGCCTGATCGACAGCGCTGGCATCGAGATGCGCCGGAGCCGCCGCTTCCACGATCGCGGCAGCGAGCAGCCGGACGACGGGCGCTACGGCAAGGTCGAGACGGTCTTCGCCGTGAGCGGTGCGGCACTGATGATCCGGCGGGCGGCGCTGCCCTCCCTCGCCCTCGAGGGCGAGATCTTCGACGAAGATTTCTTCACCTATCACGAGGACACGGACCTCGCCTGGCGCGCGAGAAAGCTCGGTTGGCAATGCCTCTATGTGCCGGCTGCCCGGGCGATCCACGTCCGCGGCTGGCGCCGGGGCGAGCGCCGTCAGGTGGAGGGCGTGATCCGCCGCCACTCCTGGAAGAACCGCTACCTTGAGCTCCTCAAGAACGAAAGCCCGCTGACTTTCCTGCGTGACCTGCCGTTCATCCTGCCGGTCGAGCTGGTTCGGCTGGGCTTCGCCCTGCTCGTCGATCGGACCCTGCTCGGCGCCTACCTGGACGCCGCGCGGCAGGCACGGCGAGCGCTGCGAAAGCGGGCCATGCTCGGCCGCAGCCTGCGCCGCGAGCACGCGCATGCGGGGGCGGCGCTGGCGGGGACGCGGGTCGCGCGCTGGGTTTCGGATTGGACCGGCGTGCCGGGAAGGAATTGACGGATTGGACGAGCGAGGGCCCGCATTCGACGACCAGCCGCCGATGATCCGGATGCGGGTCAATCCGGAGGAGACGGTCCCGGCCGTGCTCGTCCACGGCCGGGCGGCGCCGCGCGTCGATATCGTGATCCCGGTCCACAACGAATGGCAAGTGCTGCGGCCCTGTCTCGAGTCCGTCGAGGCGTTCACGCAATATCCCAATGCGCGCGTCGTGATCCTCGACGACGGGAGCGATGCCTTCGTGAAGGAGCGCATCGAGCGCTGGGCTGCGGGACCACGCCGGCTCCCGGTCGAGGTGAAGCGCAACGATGTGGCGCTCGGATTCGTGCAGAATGCGAACCGCGGCTTTCGCGAGACCGATAGCGATCTTGTCGCGCTCCTCAACAGCGATACCGTCGTGACACCGGCCTGGCTCGTGCGCCTCGTGAACGCGATCGCCTCCGATCCCCGGATCGCCTGCGTGATGCCGATGAGCAATCAGTGCTCGTTCCATTCTCTCGACGTGCCAATGGGCTGGAACATCTTCCAGTACTCCGCCGACCTCGGGCGTCGCATGCAGCGAACCTGCTTCGATGCGGTGACGGTCGGAGGATTCTGCCTGCTGATCCGTCGCGAGGCCCTGAATGACGTCGGCCACTACGACGAGGTCTACGGCCGTGGCTACGGCGAAGAGTCCGATTGGTGCATGCGGGCGCGGCGCCGAGGTTGGAAGGTGACCGGCAGCGAAGACACCTTCGTCTACCACCGCGGCAAGGTCTCTTTCAAGTCTTTCAAGGACGAGACCTTCCGCGACGGCAACTACCAGACCTTCATGTCGCGTTACGGCGCCGAGTATTCCGCGGCGATGGCGCAGTACAAGCGAAATGACGCCCTCGCACCGCTCCGCCACGGCTACACGCGAATGGAGAATCCATCGGCCCCGCCGGTCCTCTCGGCCTTCGTCGACCGCCTGCGTCAGGGCGGCCCGGGCCACGCGGTGACCGAGGCCGGTCGCTACGTGCGCGATCACGGCGGGGCGCGCCAGATTCCCGCGCTCCTGCGCGAGCGCGGCCTCATCCGCTCGCGCCACTCGCGCCACCCGATGCCGAACGGAATGCAGTCGCGTAGGCGGCCGCGGGTCACCTATGTACTCGAAAAGTTCGCGATCGCGGGCGGCGTGCTCTCGATCGTCCAGCTCGTCAACCGCCTGCAGCTGCTCGGCTGGGACGCCAAGATCGCGACCCACCACGACCACGATCAGTCGCGCCTCGACGCCTTCATGCTCTACCACCAGCCCTACGTGTTTCCGTCGCTGGAATCGCTGGTGGCGAACTTCCCTGCGAGCGACGTGGTGGTGGCGTCGCTGTGGTCGACGGCGGCGACCGTCGACCGGATCGTGCGTCGCATGCCCGCGGCGGTGCCCTGGTATTTCATCCAGGACGACGAGCGAAACTTCTTCCACGAGATGGACGTCGTCGGGCGTCGGCGGGTGGTCGACAGCTGGGGCCTGATCCCGAATCGGATCGTGAAGAGCCAGTGGCTGCTCGCCCAGATCGCGGAGTTCGGCCACGCTGCCCACATCGTGCCTGTCGGCTTCGATCAGGATTCGTTCTACTGCCACGAGAGGCCGGCGAATCGACCTCTGCGAATCCTCGCGATGGTCCGGCCCCGCACGCCGCGCCGGGGCTTCGAGCGCACGGTGCGGACGATGGCGAAGGTCAAGGCCGCACGGCCCGACGTCGAGATTGCGCTCTTCGGCTGCGAGAATCTCGCCGACTATCGACTTCCTTTCGAACACACCGACCTCGGCGAGATCCCGAACGAACGCTTGCGATCCATCTACAACTCGGCTGCGATCGTGCTCGACCTCTCGGACTACCAGGCCCTCGGCCGGATCGGTCTCGAGGGCATGGCCTGCGGCGCCGCGACGGTGCTCACGAAATTCGGCGGCATCACGGAGTACATTCGCGACGGCGAGAACACGCTGGCGGTCGATCCGGAGGATGAGGCGGGGATCGTGACGGCGGTCTTGCGCCTCGTCGAAGATGTAGAGCTGCGGGCAAGGCTCGTCAGCGAGGGGCTCCGGACGGTCGAGCGGTTTTCCTGCGACGCCGAGGCCCGCACGACGAGCGCGCTCTTCGCCGCGAGCCTCGGCTACGCGCATGGCCTGCCGGAGGAGTTCGCCCTGGGCGAGGACGAGAGCCACGCGTCCGAGCTCGCGATCCATCACGCGGACGTACGACCGCTCGCAGCCCGGCCCGTGGCCGGACGCAGAGCGTTCGGCCGGCGAACGGGAGGGTAGGGATGGCATTCCTCGAATCCATCGGCGCAAAGCTCGGCCGGCTCCTCGGTCGACCCCGTCAGATCAGCGAAGAAGAGTTCAAGACCTTTCGCCGCGAATCGTTCGATCCGGTCACCCGCAGCGGCGCCTGTTATGTCCCGATGCAGGGCTTCGAGAGTACGGTCCACTACCGGGACAAGCAGAATCTCCACCATCTCGGCCGCTACGAGTGGGCGGCCCGCGTGCTCGAACAGCTTCCACAGCGCAGTCGCGTTCTCGATTGCGCCTGTGGCGTCGGCTACGGAAGTCGCAAGCTCGCGGACATCTTCGGCCGGGTCGACGCGGTCGACGTCTTCGAGGACGCGATCCAGATGGCGCGCGAGCGCTACAACGATTCGCGCATCGTCTGGCACTGCCTCGATGCCGCGAAGCTTCGCGAAGCCTTCAAGGAGGCCTCCTTCGACGCGATCGTGAGCTTCCAGACGATCGAGTCGATCGCGGACGACGAGAAGTTCCTGGACGACCTCCGGGAGCTCTTGAAGCCGGGCGGCGTCCTGCTCATCGATACGCCGCTGCGGCGGGTTCGGGTCGATCGCCCGGAGAATAACCACCACAAGCGCTACTACGGGCTCGATGATTGGCTCGCTCTGCTGAAGCGTCGATTCTCCATTCGAGTCTTCGGGGAGCTGCCGGAGTCGGATTTTCTGCGTGCGCGCCAGATGCCGAGTCAGGGTTCCGTCGTTCATTGCACTCGACCGCCTGGCGAGTGGTGAGTCGACGGGCCCAGACGAGTCCCAGCATGCGGATCGCACACTTCGGAACCTTCGATGTCGAGAACTACGGCGATCTCCTCTTTCCCCTCGTCCTCGAGCGAAGATTGGCGGGGCGGGGTCACGCGCTGACCCACGTCTCGCCGGTCGGCGGCAGCCCGATCTGGGAGGATTGTGTCGAGACGATCTCGATCCGCGATGCGATGACGCAATCGTTCGACGGGATCATCATCGGGGGAGGACACATCATTCACGGTCACCCCTCCGATCTGAAGGCCTACCGCGAATCGGAGGATCGCGGCCTGTTCGCCTATGCCGACCTCTGGCTTGGGTCGACGCTCCGCGCCTGCGAGCTCGGCGTGCCGATCGTCTGGAACTCGCCCGGGGTGCCCGGGCACTTTTTGCCCGAGACGGCGGAGCTGGCGAGGTGGGCGGCTGGCCAGGCGAGCTATCTCGCGGTCCGCGATGCGACGAGTCGAAGGTTCCTCGCAGGGACGGGGTTCAGCGGCGAGATCTCGGTCGAGCTCGACACGGCGGTCGAAGTCTCGGAGCTGTGGTCGTCCGAAGATCTGGAAGCGGCGTGGCGCGACGCCTTCCTCGCGCGCGGGAACTCGCTCCCGGAGCGCGCCCTCGTCGTTCACTTCACCAGCCGGTATCTCCAGGATGGCGTGGCGGATGCCGCGGCGCGCCTCGATTCCCTTTGCCGCAGCTGGAACCTCACGCCGATCCTCCTCGCGCTGGGACCCTGTCATGGAGATTCGATCCTCCAGCGGGAAGTCGCTTGCGCCATGACGGTTCCGCATTGCTTGATCGATTCGGCGAGGAGCCTGCGCGAGATCGCTGCGTGCGTTCGGGGCGCCGAGCTGTACGTCGGTTCATCGCTCCATGGAGCGGTGACGGCGAGAGCCTTCGGTCGACCCGCAATCCTGGTCGCGCGTGAGGCCGCGGGCGGCCACGCAAAGTTCAGCGACTTCGTCGCCTCGGATAGGAGCTTCGGTAACGCCGAGGAAGCTGGAACGGCCACCCACGTCGAGTCCTGGAGCGAGGCATGGGAGCGGGCGGAGCAAGAATTGGTGATTGATTCGACCCGGAGACGGCCTGCCTATCCGAGAGATCCGCGCGTCGGTGAGGCGCTCGAGAGGCACTGGAAGCGACTCGTGGATTCGCTCGAGGCGCGATCGGTCGGAAATCAGTCCGGAGGGCGGTCCGCTCTGGAGCAGCTCGCATCGATCGGGTCGTCTCGTTGGAATCGCGATCCGGCCTACGTGGGAATCCTGCTCGATCAGGCCCGCGAGGCCGCGCAGTATCGCGAGACGGCTCAGCGGAACTCGAAACGATTCCGACAGTTGGAACGGATCCATCGAGATCTGAAGGAATCGATTCAGATCGCGAAAATTCGCGCTGGAAGCGTACGACCCACGACCGACAACGAGGGGCTGAGCTAGGTATGGAGCTCGGCGACGACGCTGCGAAGTCGATCGAGTCGGCCCGCCAACGGCTGTTGGCCGGAGAGTTCGCGTTCGTGGACGGCGGCTGCGGTTCCGGTGGATCGATCGCATATTGCGAAAAGGTCTTCAAGACCGGACGCGGCCTGGGCATCGACTCTTCGGCAGCCAAAGTCGAAAAGGCGAGGGGCGCCGGTCATGTCGCCTATCAAGCGGATCTCACAGCGATCAGTCTCCCTCCCAAATCGGTGCAGTTCGTCTCGTTCCTGGATTTCCTCGAGCACCTTCCCCAGATCGACCTGGCTCGAGATCGACTTCCGCGCCGACCTGTTTGCGTTCGGCA
>JANNQH010000009.1:0-1592 GCA_031400655.1 Deltaproteobacteria bacterium
CTCCGGACGTTCCCCGACTTCAGGGACGCGTCTTGAAGGCCTCCCGGGGTACGAGCGGCGGAAGCTCCGCCGAGCTCACGAGCCCGGGTCCGGCCTGACAAACATATGGGATCGCATTCACGACCCGCATCGCGGTCGCCAGCATGCCCTGTCTGGAAAAATCGTGGGGTCCACCGACCTGCAGCTCGCAGGCAAGATCGGGCTCTCCCTCGAAGACGATGCGATAGGTCCCGTCCCGGGCGGACGTCGGCCAGTCTGGCGCGATGTCCTGGGCCATTCGGTTCACATGCTCGATCACGATCGCGTCCCGCCCGTCGACCACCCCGATCGTCTCGAAACGCACGGCAGCGACCGTGCCCGCCTCGATCGGGCCCGCCGCCGACTCGATCCGCCGCGCCGTCACGCGCTTGTCGTAGGTCTCGCGAATCCGCTCGAGGGGCGCGCCGAGCCAATCCGCGACCATCCGAACGGAGGGCGCCCAGGCGCTGCTCTGCACGCCGGGCCGCTCCATCAGACAGCGCGCCTCCGGCGGCTTCCCGAAGCCGAACACCTCGAAGATCGTGAAGGGAACGGGATAGTCGGCATAGGAGAAGATCTCCTGGGTGCGCACGCTCTTGATGCGGTGCGTCAGCGTCGCGAGCCGGAGCACGAGCTCGTCCCCCGCGAAGCCCGGCTCGATGCCCGAGGCGTAGAGCGAGGCGCCGCCCTTGCGACAGGCCGCCTCGAGGCGCTCGACCTGAGTGCGATCGAAGCCCGCCGGATGGACCAGACCCGGGACGGAAGTCGTGACGACGTTGATCCCCGCCGCAAGCATCCGCTCGAAATCCTCGAGACACTCGCGCGGGCGCGACTCGCCGCTCGCCGTGTAACAGATGCAGTCGGGGCGCAGCGCGAGCAGAGCCCCCGCGTCGCGGGTCGCCGCGATCCCGAGCTTCGCACCGCCGGCGAGCTCGCCGACGTCGCGACCGTCTTTGTCGCTGCCGTGGACCCAGACGCCGACGAGTTCGAGATCGGAGCGCTCCGCGATCGCCCGCAGCGCGAGCGCTCCGACTCCGCCCGTCGACCACTGCACAACACGCAATCGGGTCATTCCACTTCCCCTTCGCATGGACTGGATCATTCCAGTCCGGGATTTTGGATCGCGAACCTCGTCCGACAGCCCGCTCGACCCGCGCCGCCCGGGCGTTCCGAGCAAGGTCCCGCGATTGTCGCTCGCCAAGGTGCGCACTGCAGCCGGCGGTGCGATCTTGGCGCGACTCGAAGCGATCAGACACAGGCGGGTGCAGGGAATCATGACTTCGATTCGGACGACGCGAGGGATGAGGAGCGCGCTCCGGGCTCTGGGCCAGGGAGCGGCGTGCCTCGGCGTGCTCTTCGCGCTGGGCTGTGCGGACGGGAGCCTCGCGCCGGTTCGGGCCGTGACCTATCCCCCCGGCTTCCAGTATCTGACCCGGGACGACCTCCAGGGCGAGATGGCGAAATTCGCGCGGGAGGTGGACGAGCTCGACCGGATCCTCGCCCGCAAAGGGGGCGCGGATGCGTCCGATCGCGCGGCCGTCATCGAGATCCTCGAACGCATGCGCATGCAGGCC
>JANNQH010000010.1:0-8811 GCA_031400655.1 Deltaproteobacteria bacterium
CGTGAATCGGAAGGGTGAGCACCGCGAGCTGATCGAAGAGGCGCGCCGCGCGGGCTGGACGCGGCTGCGCGTCGACGGCGAGCTCGTCGAAACCGAGGGTCTCACGAACCTCGACAAGCGCAAGAAACACGACGTCGAAGCCGTGATCGACCGCATCGTCGTCAAGTCCGGCATCCGCAGCCGATTGAACGAATCCGTCGAAACGGCGCTCCGCATCGGCTCGGGCCAGATGCTGGCGGCGATCGACGGCGAGGGGGACCGGACGTTCTCCGAGAAGGCGGCCTGCGCCCGCTGCCAGGTCTCGTTCCCGGAGCTGACGCCCCAGGCTTTCTCGTTCAATAGTCCCCAGGGCATGTGCGACGACTGCAATGGCCTCGGCACGCGTTTCGAGATCGACCCGCCCCTCGTCGTACCCGACGATTCGCTCACGATCGACGGCGGCGCCGTCAAGCCCTGGGGCGAGAACGTCTCCGAAAAGGAGGGCTGGGGATCGGGCTTTCGCAAGCAGATCCTCGCCCAGCTCGGCATCCCTTCCGACAAGCCCTGGCGAAGGCTCTCCGATAAACAGCGCAGCGAAATCCTCTACGGCACCGACGAGCGCCGCTTCCGCGTCAAATGGAAGAGCAAGGAGGGCAGCGGCGGCCAGTTCGACACGACCTGGGAAGGCCTGATCCCCCAGCTGATGCGCCGCTTCAAGGACACCCAGTCCGAAAGCATGAAGGCCTGGTACGCGAAGTACATGTCGAACACCGCCTGCACGAGCTGCCACGGCACGCGCCTGCGCGCCGAGAGCGCCGCCGTTCGCGTCGCCGACAAGACGCTGGTCGAGATCTCGGCGTTGACCGTCGACACCGCCCGCGCCTTCTTCGACACGATCGCGCTGACCGGTGCCGACCGCGAGATCGCCGCCGAAGTCCTGAAGGAGATCCGCGCGCGCCTCGACTTCCTCGCCGCGGTCGGCCTGGGCTACCTCTCCCTCGACCGCGCGGGCCCTTCGCTCTCGGGCGGCGAATCCCAGCGCATCCGCCTCGCGAGTCAGGTCGGCTCGGATCTCACGGGCGTCATCTACATCCTCGACGAGCCCTCGATCGGCCTCCACCCCCGCGACAACCGCCGCCTGCTCGAGACCCTCTTCCGC
Source organism: Deltaproteobacteria bacterium (assembly GCA_031400655.1). GTDB lineage: Bacteria > Myxococcota_A > UBA9160 > UBA9160 > UBA4427 > UBA4427. The sequence goes on from JANNQH010000010.1 coordinate 1,139, forward strand.
ATGCGCGACATCGGCAACACCGTCGTCGTCGTCGAGCACGACGAAGAGACGATCCGCGCCGCCGACCACGTGATCGATTTCGGCGTCGGCGCGGGCGTCGCCGGCGGCCACATCGTCCACGCGGGCACGCCTGCGAGCCTCGAACGCTCTGCGGACTCGCTGACCGGCGCCTACCTCTCAGGCCGCCGACGGGTCGAGATCCCGAACGAGCGGCGCGTCGCGAAGGGCAGCCTCAAGATCCACGGCGCGCAGGAGAACAACCTCCGCGACGTCGACGTCGAAATCCCGCTCGGCGTGCTGGTCGCCGTGACAGGCGTATCGGGCGCCGGGAAGTCGACGCTCGTAAACGACATCCTGTTCCCGGCGGCGTCTCGCGCGCTCAATGGCAGTAGCGCCCGCGTCGGCCGGCATCGCCAGATCTCGGGCCTCGGCCAGCTCGACAAGGTGATCGACATCGATCAGCGGCCGATCGGCCGCACGCCGCGCAGCAATCCGGCGACCTACATCAAGGTCTTCGACGAGATCCGCAGCTTCTTCGCCGAGCTGCCCGAGAGCCGCGTGCACGGCTACAAGCCCGGGCGCTTCTCCTTCAACGTGAAGGGTGGGCGCTGCGAGGCGTGCGAAGGCGATGGTGTGCGCCAGATCGAGATGCATTTTCTGGCGGACGTCTTCGTTCGCTGCGAGGAGTGCCAGGGCAAGCGCTTCAATGAAGCGACGCTGCGGGTCGGCTTCAAGGGCAAGTCGATCGCCGACGTCCTCGACCTGACGATCGCGGAGGCGATCGTGCTTTTCGCGGCCCACCCGAAGATCCGCGAGCCCCTGAAGCTCCTCCAGCGCGTCGGCCTCGACTACATTCATCTCGGACAGCCCTCACCGACGCTTTCGGGCGGCGAGGCGCAGCGCATCAAGCTCGCCCGCGAGCTCTCGAAGCGGGCGACGGGCCGGACGCTGTACATCCTCGACGAGCCGACGACGGGCCTGCATTTCGAGGACGTCCGGAAGCTGCTTTGCGTGCTCGACGAGCTCGTGTCGGCCGGCAACAGCGTCGTCGTGATCGAGCACAACCTCGACGTGATCAAGACGGCGGATTGGCTGATCGACGTCGGGCCCGAGGGTGGCCCGGACGGCGGTGTGATCGTCGCCTGCGGCTCGCCGGAGGACGTGGCGAGGGTCACGGCCTCGCATACCGGCCGCAGTCTCGCGCCGCTCCTCGCCAAGCGGTCGACGCCTAACGCAGGGCGCCCGCGGCGGCCGGCCCGGCCAGCGCGTCCGGCCCGCGCCGCGGATCGAGCCACTCGATGATCTCCGCGTTCTGCTCGCGCGGGTAGGTGTGCGACAGGTTCTCGAGCTCGCGGTAGACGAGGGCGACACCGGCGGCAGCGAGGATCCGCGCGGCCTCGCGGGCCAGCGCCACCGGGAACATCCAGTCGAGGGCGCCGTGGATGAGGTAGACCGGACGATCTCGTAGGCGCTCGAGGTTCCCGTTCGCGAAGTTCATCGGATGGAGGACGCCGGCGATCGGCGCGAGATGCGTGAAGGGCGAGCCCGCCGCGGCCCCTACGAGAAACGACATCGTCGCGCCGTCGGAGAGGCCTGTCAGGAGAATGTGGTCCTGGTCGACCCGCCACTCGACGACGATCCTCTCGACCTGGCGGACCAACATCTCGCCGTCGATCGCCGGCGCAGCCAGCGACCAGGTCCGGCCACGCGAGGTCGGCGCGAGCAGGATGAAATCGCGGCTGCGTGCCTCCCGGAGCCAGCTCCACAGAAAATCGGCGCCGTTGCCCGAGCCCCCGTGGAGTGCCACCACGAGCGGCCACGCTTCGCCTCCGTCGTAGTGCTCGGGCACGTAGAGATCGAAGCCCCCGCGCCCGCCCACCGCTCCGGACCGGAAAAGTCCGGTTCGCTTCGGTCGCGCATCGGCCCGCTCGGCATGCGCGGTGCGACCGCGCCGGAAGGGCTCGAAAAAATAGTCGGAGACCGCGGGCAGCGCGGGGTGGAGCGGATAGAGGCAGGCCTGGGCGCGCGCGAAGTCGTGCATCGCGGCGAAGACGCGCGTGATCCCCGCTTCGGGCGGGCCTGTCTCGACGAATGCCGACAGGGCGCGGCGCGTGAGCCGCAACACCTCGCGGAGGTCCTGGCGGAACGCCGTCAGCGAGGCCGGTGTCAGGGCGGCGTCGAGTGCACGGTCTGCGGACTCGAGCAGCGCAGCGACCGGCGCGAGGCGGACCTGCAGGGCCGGGAAGACCGGCGGGTGGAGCTGGCGAAAGGCCTGCTCGAGGGCGTGGAGCCCGGCGAGGATCGGCGGACCGACCATTGCGATCGTCTCGCCGAACAAGTTTTCGCCCTCGGCAGCGTCCATCACGACAGCGTGGGTAGTGTATGTTCCGGCCGATTTCGAGTCCGGGCCAGAAGTGAAACCAGAAGGGGCGATCCGCGCGCGGCGCCCGACACGAGGGCAACATGATCTCTGTAGACCGTCTCTCCCTGCTTCGACCGAGCGATCTCCGCCGCGCGCATCCGCGCGTGTCGACTTCGTCGCACGCCGCTCCTCTCTCGATTGCCACGATCACCGCGATCGCTCTCAGTATCGCCATGTTGGGCGCGAGCTCCGCTTCGGCCCAGGCCGGCGCGCCGCGCACAGACGACGAGAAAGCCTTCTACGCGGTTGGGACGGCGCTCGCCGGCAACCTCCAGCAGTTCAGGCCAATCTCCGATCGCGAGCTCGAGCTCGTCGTCCAGGGTCTGCGGGATGTCGTCGGAGACAAGACGCTCGCGGTTGAGCAGAAGGAAGGCGGCGCTCTCATCCGCACGATGATGACGGCGCGCCAGGAGAAGGCGGCGACGGTCGAGTCCGCTGCGGCGGCGAAGTTCCTCGCAACCGAGGCGGCAAAGCCCGGCGCGAAGAAGACCGGATCCGGCCTCATCATCACCCACCAGAAGCCCGGTACCGGCCCGGCCCCCGCCGCGACCGACACCGTGCGCGTCCACTACCACGGAACCCTGCGCGACGGCAGCGTCTTCGACAGCTCTGTCGAGCGCGGCCAGCCCGCCGAGTTCGCCCTCAATCGCGTGATTCCGTGCTGGACCGAAGGCGTCGCACTGATGAAGGTCGGCGGCAAGGCTCGACTCGTTTGTCCCGCCGAGATCGCCTACGGCAGCCGCGGCGCACCGCCCCGCATCCTGCCGGGGGCCGCGCTCGCATTCGAGGTCGAGCTGCTCGAAATCGTGAAGTGATCGCTCGCGCCCGCGCTTGACGCGATCGTCGTCCGTTCGGAGACGACGATCGCGGTCGCGGACAGCGAATAACACGTGAGCAAGCCGAGGAACGGCAGCCACAATCGGAAGTCGCGACCCAGCTGACGGCGGGTCGACTTGCGGCGGCCTTTGCCGCGTGTGTGTTCTCGAATCATCGGGCGCTCCCTCCGACCGAACCGCGCGGGGCCCTCACGCGATGCGTGGCGCGCCTATCGGTGTCGGGGGATGCCGGCTTGATGCGCATCACAGCGCACCGCCTCGATCGCCTCGTCGTCCTTGCGCCGGAGCGCCTGCTCGGGATCGACTCCGAGCTGACGGGCGAGCTCCGCCCACGCGCGAATCCCCTCGCCGACGAGATCGAGGCTCTCGGCGCGGGCAGGGGCAGCGACTTCGGACGTCTGGGGAGCGGACGCCCCTGCGACCCGGGCCGCCGCCCGCTTCGAGGCCGCGACCACGAGCTCGAGGGCCGCCTCGATCGCCGGGGCAGACCGGAGCTCTCGCCCCGGCGCCTCGGGCTGCAGCCTCGCCATCCGGCCGGAGAGCTTGGCCGAGCGCGTCAGGGCAGGCAGGGCCCGAGGGATGCCTTCGAAGGGGTCCGGCGGGCCCGCCTCGGAGCGCCTCGCCGCGGCTCGCTCAGCGGCCTTGATCGCCTCCCAATTTCCGACCTGGGATGCAGCGCTCCCGGGCGAAGGCGCGTCGCCGTAGATGTGGGGATGGCGTCGGATCAGCTTCTCACACACGGCCTCGACCACGTCCGCAAAGTCGAAGGCGCCCTTCTCCTGCGCCAGCCGGGCCTGGAATACGACCTGGAAGAGCAGATCCCCGAGCTCGTCGCGAAGTGAGTCGAGGTCACCGCACGCAATCGCCTCGTCGACCTCGTAGGCCTCTTCGATGGTATGCGGCGAGATGCTCGAGAAATCCTGGTCTAGATCCCACGGACAGCCGCGCTCGGGGTCGCGCAGACGCGCCATGATCCGCAGCAGCTCGTCGATCCCCGCCCTATCTTGAGACATGGCCCGAGAATAGCCGGAACCCGCGCAGGCGAGCGCCCCGAGCCGGGGCCGGACGGGAAGCAGGACGCTTGCCTCAAGCGTTGCCCCGGTCCGCCGATGCCTGGAGGAGACACCCTTCGCGGACACGGAGGTCCGGCAGCCATGAGCGAAGTCCCGCGCATCCTCCCGAACGTCCCTGTCCAGCCGACCCATCCCCTGCGCCCGAGCCGGGAATCGGGACGCGAGCCCAGGCGGCCGCGGCCCGAGAAGCCGCCCCGCCCGGCCCGCGACAGCTCGACGGGAATCCGGACGACGAGCCTGCGGGCGATTCCGGGGACTCGGATTCGGAAGCGCGCGGGGGTGACGCCGACGATTCGCCGAGACCCGCGCGCATCAACCTGCGCGTGTGAGGTTGGCCGCCTCATCCCCGCACTATTGGGGACGGAGGGGCCGACCGCCACTTAGCGCGCGGGTAAGCGGCTCGAGACCTCGCGCACGCCGCGCGTCCGTGACCTAACGTTCGCCGGCGATGCGGGCGATGTGGAGCACGCCCCAGCCCTCGGAGTCGTGGCATACGCGCGCCAGCTCGTCGAGGGCGAGCTGTTCGGCGTGGCTCGCCGAGCGCGCGCGCAGCGTCAGGATCCGCGTGCGCGGGCCGCCGATCTGCTTCATGCGGATCCGAAAATACGGCAGCGTCTCCTCGGGCTCGCGCTTGGGCGGGGGCAGGATCTCGCGCGAGCGCGGCAGGTCGGCCTCGGCGGCCGCGGAGTCGAAGTCGCGCCGCAAGACCGGCACCATGATCGGCAGCGGCTCCCGCCGCAGCGCCGGCGGATCGAGTCGCTCGAGCATCGCGAGGTAGCTATCGGGCGGCTCCGAGACGACGCAGCCCAGGCGGTGGAGCCTCGACGAGGTCCCGATGCCGGCGGTCTCCGCCTCGTTCCACACGATGCCGGAGATCTTGATCGGTAACCCGCCGTGATCGGGCTTGATCAGCACGCGGATCGATTCACCCTGGGCGAGGGCCAGGGTCGTGATCACCGCGAAGCCGCCCTCCGAGAGGGTGACGAGCCGCGCCGGGATCGACCGCTTGTTGGGCTGCACGATCTCGCACTGCAGCTTGCAACGCACTCGCCGTCTTCGTTTGATTCTCGCCAAGCAGGGCCTCCGATCGTCATCCTCGAGTCTCGAGCACCCATCGACATCGGGGAGATTGCGCAGTGTGTGCTGGGACACCCGGGTCTTCGAGCTCGAGCGCGAGCGAGACCGACCGGCCGTGAACGACGGGCGTTCCGGCAGATCGCGTGCTGCCCGGCGGCAGGATCGAGCGCGATCGGTCACCCTCCGCCCTCGTATCCAGGGTGTTGCGGAGGGCTCGATGAGATCGGAAACGCAGCGGCAGATCAAATGCAACGAGTCGGCCTTCGGCGTTCTCCTGACCGCGCTCGCCTTCGTTCTCGCGTTTACCCCGGCGCAGCCTGCCGCCGCGCGGCAGCCGAACATCATCGTGCTGCTCGCCGACGATCTCGGGTACGGCGACGTCGGATTCCACGGCGGCGAGATCGAAACGCCCTCGATCGACCGACTGGCCGCGGAAGGCGTCGTGCTCGATCGCTACTACGTCGCTCCCATCTGTTCCCCGACCCGCGCCGCGCTGATGACCGGCCGCGATCCGCTGAAGCTCGGCATCGCCTACGACCAGATCAATCCCTGGAACAACGTCGGCCTGGCCACGAGCGAGACGACGTTGCCCGAAGTCCTGAAGGCCGACGGCTACCAGACCGCGATGGTCGGCAAATGGCATCTCGGCCATAGCCAGGAACACCAGCTGCCCAATCGCCAGGGCTTCGATCATTTCTACGGCCATCTCCACACGAATACGAACTACTACGAGCACACGCGCGAGAACGGCCACGACCTCCAGCAGGACGGGAAGCCGATCCAGGCGACCGGCGAGTACCTGACCCATCTGGAGGCCCGGGAAGCGGTGCGCTTCATCCGTGAGCGCGACCGGTCGAAGCCCTTCTTCCTCTACGTCCCGTTCACCGCACCTCACAGCCCGATGCAGGCCCCCGAGAAGACGATCGAGAAATACGCAAAGCTCCCGAAGGCCCACGATCGCCGCATCTACGCGGCGATGGTCGACGAAATGGACCAGGCGGTCGGACAGATCCTCGCGGCTCTCGACGAGGAGGAGATCGCCGACCAGACGATCGTCGTCTTCTCGAGCGACAACGGGGGCAGCGAGACCTTCGGCGGCGTCAACGCGCCGCTGCGGGGCTTCAAGGGCGGGACCTTCGAGGGTGGGATTCGGGTCGTCGCCGCCATCCGCTGGCCCGACCGGCTCGAGGCCGGAGGCCAGCTCGATCAGATGATGACCGTGATGGACCTGATGCCGACGCTCGCGAGCGCTGCGGGGGTACCGATCGCGAGCAGCGTGCCCCTCGACGGAATCGACATGTGGCCCGCAATCCAGCGCGGGCAGCGGGTGCTGCGCGAGAAGCCGGTCGGCTTCGTCTCCGAGATCCCGCTGCCCGGCGTGATCCATCTGGCGCTGTTCGACGGCCGCTTCAAGCTCGTCCAGGTCCTGCGAGAGCTCCAGACCGAGATCAAGGTCCAGAACTTCCTGTTCGACATCGAGGCGGATCCCCTCGAGGAGTCGGACCTCGCGAACCAACATCCCGCGGTGTTGCAGCGCATGCAGCGCCTGCTCTCGGAATGGCGGCGTCAGCACCCGATGGCAGGAACGCGCAGCACGCTCGTGGCACCGCCCGGCTGGGTGGCGCCGAAGGACTGGGCCCTCGCCGTCCTGCCGTCGTCCCTGCTCCAGCCATCCTGGAAGAACGAGCTCCCCTTCGGCAAGGAGATCTTCGACGCGACCGCCCAGCGCGGCGTGTTGGTCGACGAAGCGACCCGCAAAATACTGCTCGAGCGGGACGCCCGCCGACGCCAGCGGCAGTCCGAGCCCTAGTCAGTAAGAGGTCAGGCGGCGCGGCGCGAGCGCGAGGCGGCGAGCAGGGCCAGACCGAAGCCGACGAGCAGCGCCGCCCCCGGCTCGGGCACCGGCACGAAGGCGAAGTCGTCGATCAGCGCCCGATCCGATCCCGTCGAGCGGACCTGGAGGGACTGGATCGCCAGGCTCTCGGTCGCACCGAAATAACCCCGTCGATTATTGCCCGTGAGCCCCGGGCTCTGGCTGTTGATGACGTAGGTATTGAGCAGGACGTTGCCGGCAGCGAAGGTCTGGACCGTCCAATCGGCGTCGAGCGCGCTGATCGCAAATCCGAACGCGCTGACACCGGAGCCCGTGAAGGTCACGTTGAAGTCGTCGTTCGCGGCGCCGCCCGAGTTCACCGTGTCGAAGCAGCGGCCCGAGGTGCCGAAGTTCGCGCAGAATACGTCGTCGATGTGGACGTTACCCGCCAC
>JANNQH010000011.1:0-6201 GCA_031400655.1 Deltaproteobacteria bacterium
CGCGAGCCCGTCACCTGATTCGCGTTCCGCCCGCTTCCCTTCACAAGATTCCCGCCTGACGAAACGGAGTCCACGACGATGAAAGCCTGGCAGACCACGAAAGCGGGCCGTCCCCGCGACGTCCTCTCGCTGAACGAGAACGCCCCGTCCCCGATTCCGCGCGAGGGCACGGTCCGCTTGAGTGTGCTCTGCGCCGGAATCGGGCTCCCCGACGCGCTGATGTGTCAATCGAATTACCCGCTGACGCCTGCGCTTCCCTTCACGCAGGGCCAGGAAGTGGTGGGGCGCGTGCTCGATTGGGGCTCGGACGTGAAGGGCCGCAGGGCCGGCGACCGGGTGATGGCGGTGACGAGCTTCTTCACGGGCAATGGCAGCTTCGCGCAGGAGTGTCTCGCCCTCGACGATTTCTGCCTGCCCGTCCCCGACGACATGACGGACGCCGAGGCGGCCTGCTTCCTGATCCCGGGCCACACGGCCTACATCGCGCTCCTGACGCGCGCGAAGCTCGCGGCGGGCGAGACGTTGCTCGTCCTGGCCGGGGCGAGCGGGACCGGCGCGGCGGCGATCCAGATCGGCCGCGCGCTCGGGGCGCGGGTCCTCGCATCGGTCGGCGATCCGGCGAAGGGCGAGCTCTGCCGCGCGCTCGGCGCCGAAGTCATCCTCGATCATCACGCGGCCGACTTCGCGAAGCAGGTGCGCGACGCGACCGGTGGGCGCGGGGCGAACGTGATCTTCGATCCGGTGGGCGGCGATCTCTTCACGAAGGCGACCCAGTGCATCGCAGGGGAAGGTCGACTGCTCGCGATCGGCTTCGCGAGCGGCCGCTGGGGCCAGGTCGACATGGGCCACCTCGTGATGCACAACTACTCGGTCGTCGGCGTGATCCCGAGCGGCTACGACCGCGCGTTCAAAGAGCGCGCCCAGGCGCAGCTGCTCGACTGGTGGCGCGCGGGTCGCCTGCGCATCTCCGTCGACGAGCTCGTTCCCTTCACCGCCCTGCCCGATGCGCTCGAACGGCTCGCGGCCAACAAGGTGAAGGGCAAGCTCGCACTCGCCGTCGACCCGAAAGCGACTTCGATTGGGTCCGCCGCTGCCCGGTGAGCCCTCAGCCCATAAGGAGCCCTCAGCCGGTAAGGAGCTCTCAGCTTTCGAAGGTCGCCTGGCTGCGGGCCCGCCCGCCGGGTCCGCTGTAGGCGAGCCCGTAGCCGGGCGCTTCGCCCTTCGCCCAGGCGGGCTCCGCAATGTCGGCGAGCGCCGCGCGGTAGCGGGCGACGAGCGCATCCTCGGCGGCGTAGTCGAAGGGATCCTGCAGGATGACCTCCTCGATGCCGCCGGGCAACGGCCGATTCTCGCTGAGCCAGCGCGCCGTGCGCGCAAGCGCTTCGCGGGGCGGCACGACGTCGCGGTAGCCGAGCTCGCTCTCGAGCTTCGCGAGGCTCACGATGCGATGGGTCGTCCAGGGCTGGGCGACGAGTGGGCGCGCGGGCCAGGCGATCTCCCACGGCATCGAGACGAGCTCCCATTCATGGCCCATCGATTTCGCGATCGTCTGGGCGACCTGCGCGAGCGAGAGCACCTCCTGATCCCCACAGTTGTAGATCTGGCCCGCCGCGACCTTGGGCTGGTCGACCGCCAGCAGCAGCGCATGCGCCACGTTCTCGACATAACCAAAATGCGAGAGTGAGAGGCCCCCGTCGGCCAGGATCAGGAAGGGTCGGCGATCGAGGATCCGGCGCACGATCGACCATTCTCGCGGCGCCGGCTGGCGCGGGCCATAGACCCACGGATACCGAAAATGCGTCGCATCGGGTTGGACGTCGAAGACCCGCTCCTCGGTCGCGCGGATCCGGAAGCCCTTCTCGTCTTCGCTCGGATCGAAGACCTTCGGCCCGTCCTCCCGCGTCGGCACGGGAAACCCCGGCGGCTCGAACAGCGGAGCGTTCATGTAGCCGCGATAGCCCGGGAAGCCGCCGACCGAAATGAACTGCCCGACGCGACCGGCGAGGATCTCCGCATTCCGCCGCAGCCGGCCGTAGGTCACGATCGCGACATCGAAGCTTCGGCCCGCCAGCGCCGCCTCGACCTTCGCCGGATCGTAGGCATCGGTATGGATGTGCTCGATCTCCGGCGGGAGCTCCGGCGGCTCGTGGCGACCGCTGTGGAGAATCGTCGTCTCGAAGCCTCGGGCGACGAGCCCGTTCACCACGAAGGGCCCCGACGGCCCGGCGCCTCCAATTACCAATGCCTTCATCCCTGACTCCCTTTGCGCCCATTCACGGCCCTCGCGGGCATCCCTGCGAAGTGGCTCCGGGCTGCGATACCGTTCGAAATCGAAACTGGATAGGACTGCTCGATGCCGCGCAAAGACGATATCAGAATGACCAAGGACGAGATTCGCGACTATCTCCGCGAGGGCCACACGATGACCCTCGTGACGAACGGTGCAAAGGGTTTTCCGCACGCCGTCGCGATGTTCTACTCCCTCGACGAAGATCTCACGGTCCGATTCGCGACCTACGGCTCGAGTCAGAAGGTGAAGAACATCGAGCGCGACCCGAAGGTGACGCTGCTCGTCGAGACCGGAACCGCCTACAGCGAGCTGCGCGGCGTCATGATCGAGGGCCGGGCACGGATCGAGACCGATCTCGAGCGGACGGTCGCGACGATGCTCGAGGCGAACGCCGGGACGGGAAGTCCGATGCCCGACATCGAGCAGATTCCCCACGACGTAAAGGTCCGCATGGCGGGCAAGCGGGTGCTCATCTGCATCGAGCCGGAGCGCTTCGTCTCCTGGGATCACGGCAAGCTCCCGAGCAGCAAGACGCCCTCCGCCCTCTCCTCGCGAGTGGCCGGGCGATCATGATCAGCGGAGTCGCCGCGTGACGGACGTCGAGCGTCTGCTCGCCTACGAAGAGATCCGGCAGCTGGCGGCACGTTATTCGGTCTACGCCGATGCGCGCGACCTCGACGGACTCGTGTCGCTCTTCATCCCCGACGTGCGCGTCGGCCGCGACCGCAGCGGTCACGAAGCGCTCAAGGCCGACTTCGACCATTCCTTCCGCCTGGTGGGCATCACGTTCCTCAACGTCGGGACCCATGTGATCGACCTAGTCGACGCCGACCACGCGACCGGCATCGTCTACGCTCGCGGCGAGATCCAGGACGGCGGCCCCGAGAGCACGCGCTTCATCGTCCACGCCATCCAGTACCACGACAGCTACGAGCGCCGCGACGGGCGCTGGCTCTTCGCGCGCCGCAAGCATTTCCTGGTCTACGGCGCCGAGCTCGGCATGAATCCGCTGACGCTCGCGCCGGCGAACTGGCCCGCGAGTCAGACGGGCCTCGGCAGCCATCCCCAGGCGCTCGAGACCTGGAAGCGCTTCTGGGACTCAAAGCCATCATGACCCTCATGAAGAAGAGGAGAACTCCGCGATGAAGCTGGCGCGCATCCACGGACCGAACGACGTGCGACTCGACGAGGTTCCGGAACCGATATGCGGACCCGACGACGCGATCCTGGAGGTCGCCGCCTGCGGCATCTGCGGGAGCGACGTGGGTTATGCGAAGATCGGCGGGATCCAGGTTCGCTCGCCCTCGCCCTTCCCGATCGGCCACGAGCTGGCAGGTGTCGTCGCCGAAGTCGGGAAGAACGTGCGCGGCGTAAAGGTCGGAACGCGCGTCGCGCTCAATCCCGGCGCCGCCGGCTTCGGCCTCGGCAACGGTGGGCCCGAGGGCGGCTTCGCGAAGCGGCTGCTCGTGCGCGGCGCTGCCCAGGGCAAAAGCCTCTTCCCGATTCCTGATTCGATGAGCTTCGAGCAGGCCGCCCTCGCCGAGCCGCTCGGCGTCGGCATGCACGCGGTCGACCAGGCGAACGTACGCCGCGGCGATAAGGTCGCCGTGCTCGGTGCGGGAGCGATCGGACTGTCGGCGACGATCACGATGCTCGACCGCGGCATCGAGGACATCTGTGTCGTCGACCTCTCGCCGGCGCGCCTCGAGGTCGCTCGCAAGCTCGGTGCGCCGAACGTCATCCACGCGAAGTCGACGAATCTCTGGGACGCGCTCGGGAAGCTCCACGGCAAGCAGGAGTTTTTCGGCTCCCAGCTCGTCGGGACCAACGTCTTCATCGAGGCGACGGGCTCGGGCGCCCTGCTCGAGGAGGTCGTGACCCACTGCGCCCCCGCCTCGCGGGTCTCGGTCGTCGCGCTGCATCGCAAGCCTGTGTCGATCGACTTCATGACCGTGTTGATGAAGCAGATGACATTGACCGGCGCGATGGAGTACCCGGAGCGCTACGAACAAATGCTCGAGCTGATCCAGCGCCGCGACCCCTCGGCGATGATCACCCATCGCTTCGCGCTCGCTGATTTCGTGGAAGCCTTCGCAGTCGCGTCGTCACCGGACGCGGGCGCGAAGGTCATGATCCAGATGAGCTAGGCCGCGCATGCGGTCGACGGCGATCCTGCGCTCTCCGCTCATCCATTTCCTGCTCCTGGGCGCTCTGTTCTTCCTGGTGCGCGATCACGTCGGACTGGGATCAGCCGGAATAGCGCGCGCTCCCTCGCCACGGATCCACTTCGATTCGACCCGCATCGCCGAGCTCCGCAACGACTGCACGTCCCAGCTTGGCCGAGCTCCGACCCGCCCGGAGCTCGATCGCCTCGTCAGCCAGGCCGTCGACGAGGAGCTCCTCTACCGCGAGGCCCTCGCGCGTGGCCTGCAAGAGGGCGATGACGGTGTCGAGACGCGCCTCGTCCAGAAGATGCTCTTTCTCGAGGCGGGGGCGTCCTCGCTCGACCCGACCGATCCCGCCGTGCTCGCCGGGATCGCCGAACGCGCCCGCAGCCTCGGGCTCGATCAGGATGATGTCGTCATCCGGCGCATCCTGGTCCAGAAGCTTCGGCTGCTGGCGACGGCGCTCACGCCGGAGGAATCCCCGACGGAAGACGAGCTCGCCCGCGTCTACGCCGAACGCCGCGAGGCGCTGCGCGAGACAGAGCGAAGGAGCCTCGTCCATGTTTTCGTGAGCCGCGATCGCCGGGCCGCACGCACGCGCGAGGACGCAAACGCGCTCCGCCGGCGAATCGCGCAGGAGACAGTCGCCCCGACCGCAGCGATCGCCCTCGGCGACGCCTTCCCCTTCGGCCACGCGTTCGCCGGGGTCTCGATCGCTGAGCTCGAGCGCAGCTTCGGCGCTGATTTCGCCGCGCGTGTCGTAACACTTCCCCTCGCTGCCTGGTCGGAGCCGATCGATTCGGCCTACGGCCTCCACCTCGTCCGCATCGAAGAGATCGTTTCGGGAGCGATCCCGCCCTTCGCTGCCGTGCGCGATCGGCTGCGCCTGGAGCGCGAAGAGGAGCTGCGCGATCGCAAGCTCGAGGCCCTTCTCGCGACGCTCCGAACACGCTACGAAGTCGCCGTCTCGTGGCCTGAAGAGAGCCATGGCGAGGAGGGAGAGTGAACCGTTTCGCCGCCGCGATCTTCGCGATCAGCGTCCTCGTCGCCATCCTCGGGGCCATCCTCGTCGCAAAGGCGGCGTTCGCCCATCCCCTGGCTCCCGCGCTACTCGAGCTGCGAGAGTCCGAATCGGGTCGGGTCGAAGTGACGTGGAAACGCTCGGCGCTGCGGGTCCCCGGAAGCGACCTTCAACCGATCTTGCCCGCAGACTGCCCCGCCCTCGACGAGCCGCGTGTCGAGGAGCAGGGCACCGCAATGCTCGCCCACTGGTCGATCGACTGCGGCAAGGCAGGTCTCGTCGGGCGCACGCTCCGGATCGACGACCAGGGCCCCGCCCGCATCGATACCCTCGTCCGCATCGAGCTCGCCGACGGCCGCAAGCTCCAGCGCGTGCTGCGGCGAAGCGAGCCGTCGATGATCGTGCCCGAACGGACCGGCCGTTTCACGGTCTTCGTCGACTACTTCACGTTCGGCTTCGATCACATCCTCTCCGGCCCCGACCACCTCCTCTTTGTCTTCGGCCTCGTCCTGCTCTGCACAAACCTGGCGACCCTTGCAAAAACGGTGACCTCGTTCACCGTCGGCCATTCGATCACTCTCTCACTCGCGGCGCTCGGCTATGCGAAATTTCCCGCCGGCCCGATCGAGGTCCTGATCGCCGCGAGCGTGCTCGCGCTGGCCGTAGACCTGGCCCGCGACGAGGCGAAGCCGACCTGGATGCGGCGCTTTCCCTGGCCGATGGCC
>JANNQH010000012.1:0-14510 GCA_031400655.1 Deltaproteobacteria bacterium
CGAAGTGCTGGATGCTCTCGTAGACGTTCTTGTCGTCGGCGACGATGCGCCTGGTGTCCGGGCCTGCGAGATCGCGCACGATGCGCAGCGGCAGATCGTGCTCGGAGTAGAGGATCGCCGGGGCGGATTTGTCGGCGTTGCGCTTCTGGATCGCCGCCCAGACGGTCGCCAGATAGCGGATATCCGCCTGGAGATCGGCCTCGCGTACCCCATCACCGGCGGTGCGGATGATGAACCCGAGCTGCGGCGGCCGCAGGCGCTCGACGATCTCACGCAGGCGCCGGCGCTCCTTGTCGGATCCGATCCGGCGCGAGACCCCGACGCGTCGGGACCACGGGGTCAGGACCAGATGACGGCCCGGAATCGAGATGTTCGACGTGATGCGTGCGCCCTTCGTCCCGATCGGCTCCTTCGCGATCTGGACGATGATCTCCTGGCCTTCGTGGAGGACCGTGTCGATGCGGGGCGGGGCAGTTCGGCTGCCTCGGCCACCGCGGCCGCCGCGGCGTTTGCCGCCACCCCCATCGCCGTCGGCGTCGCCTGTTTCGAAGGTGCTCTCGAAGTAGTCGCCGACGTAGAGGAAGGCGGCTTTATCCAGGCCGATGTCGACGAACGCCGCCTGCATTCCGGGAAGGACGCGGGAGACACGCCCCTTGACTACGTTGCCGACGACGCTCTTGTCGCGTTCGCGTTCGATGTGGAGCTCGGCGAACTGGCCGTTCTCGAGCAGCGCAACCCGGGTTTCGCCGAGTTCTGCATTGATGATGATTTCGTTCTGCATCGTTCCGCCTGCTCGATGCGAGGCCCGCTTCGCAAGGCCCATCAATGGAGGGGCCTTGGCGACAGCGGTGCGCTGCATCGGCGCTCGCGAAGCCGATCGATCACGGGTTCGCTGTGTCGGGAGGGAACGAACGGGGTGGCATGGCCGAAAATGGGACCCGCCTCCGGCAACAATCATGGTTGTCCGGCAAGCATCTCGTCTCATTCAATGGCTGGGGTGCTGCTTGGGCGGACCTACTGGGTCTGCCGCGAGAAGCGTGGATCGACCGGACGGATCAACCGGTCTCATTCGCACGCTCGGACGTCGACGCTCTCCTTTCCACGCCCGGGGAGTCGCTTTGGTGCGGCGCCTCGGGCTTCGACTGTGAATCTCGGATCCATCTCTCGCACTGGTGTGTTGTCGGTCAGCGCACTTCTGTCCGCGCGCTGTCCGGTTGATCGCTCTGTCTCGGTCCTGCGTCTCGATCTTTCTCTGTCGGGTACACGGGTACCCGCGTCTCGAGGGCCTCGGCCCTGCTGGTCCTTCGAAGAAGCTCTCGGCTCGTGAGCAGCACCCCGCCGCCGTCCGACTCCCTCGGGTGATCCGCCTCGCAATTCGCCTTCCTCGCCGGTCTGCCTTTTTTTGTTTTGGACAGGCGAGGGTTGCTATCTCTGCAGCGGGTGGATCCCGCCGAAGGGGTGGTCGTTCATCTCGAATCCGCGAAAAAGTCGCGGAAGATGCACCGGCGAATGCGACACCGAACACAAACCGGCATCGCCGTGAAAATATCTGGGATCGAGAGTCATGGATTTGAAGCGACCCGTCAACTCGGATCCGCGCCGGAGGCTTCCCTCGGTCGACCGCCTGATCAAGGAAGTCGTGGCTCGCGCGCGCGAAATTCCGAGCTGGGCGATCCGCCAGGCGGCGAGAGCAGCGCTCCAGGGCCTCCGCGAAGGGTCGCTAGAGAGCGATTCCGCATGGGTTCTTGACCCCGCAGGGCAGATCGATCTCGAGCGCTTGACGGCCCGCGTCGTCCACGCGGCCACCCGTCTCTCGGCCCCTCATCCAAGGCGGGTTCTAAACGCCACAGGGGTCCTCCTTCACACAAATCTCGGCCGTGCCCCCCTGGCGGCCCACGCCCTGCTGGCCGTCGCCCGGGCGGCGATCGGGTACTCGAACCTCGAGCTCGAGCTCGACAGCGGCCGCCGTGGCTCCCGGATGGGCCAGCTCGCCGCGAAGCTCGTCGAGCTCTCCGGCGCCGAGGCAGCCCACGTCGTCAACAACAACGCTGCTGCTCTCGTCCTCGCCCTCAATACCCTCGCGATGGGCCGGCCGGTGGTCGTGTCCCGCGGCGAGCTGGTCGAGATCGGCGACTCGTTTCGCGTGCCCGAGCTCATGGAGCGAGCCGGCGTTCGGCTCCTCGAGGTCGGCACCACGAATCGGACCCACCTCGCTGACTACCGGGCCGCGCTCGCCGCCGACCCCGCCCTGCTCCTCAAGGTCCACCGCAGCAACTTCGAGCAGCGCGGCTTCGTCGCCGAGGCCGACATCCGCAGCCTCGCCGAGCTCGCCCACGCCCACGGCATCCCTCTCATCGAGGATCTGGGCAGCGGCACCCTCGTCGACCTCGGCGCTGCGGGCCTGCCCCCCGAAGCCTTCGTACCGGCGCGGCTCGCGCTCGGCGTGGACGTCGTCTGTCTCTCGGGCGACAAGCTCCTTGGCGGGCCGCAGGCGGGAATCCTGCTCGGGCGGCGCGACCTGATCGAAGCCATGCGGAAAAACCCACTCGCCCGGGCGCTGCGCGTCGACAAGCTGACGCTCGCCGCCCTCGACGCGACCCTCGACCTGCTGCTCGAGCCCGGTCGCGCGGACGAGATCCCGATCGTCGCCGGGCTCGTCGTCGCAGACGACACCCTGCGCGCACGAGCGGCCCGCCTGTACAGCGCACTCGAAGCAATGGCGCCGGCGGATTTCTCGCTCGCGGTCGAGCGCAGCGAAGGCGCGGTGGGTGGTGGGTCGCTGCCCGAGCTCTCGCTTGCGGGCTTCGCGGTGGTGGTGCGCGGTGCGGGGCTTGCGGCGCTGGTCGAGCGTCTGCGTGAAGCGCCGATCCCCGTCGTGGCGCGACTTTTCGACGCAGGGCTCTGGCTCGACGTGCGGACGCTCGCCGACGACGAGATCCCGCTCGTCGCGGCCTCCTTCGCGAGCGCGTTTCGTTGATTGGCCCCGAGCGTTTGGGTAGCCTAGGCGACACCCCAGACCCCCGTTCGTCATTCGAGGAGCTCGCAGCGCGATCATTCTCGGTGAGGAAGGCGAACGTGATTCCTTCGACGCATTCGGCCGGCGACTCGTTCGATGCCACCCGATCGGCGACGCTCGGCCCGCGCCTGCTCGCCGTCGGCGGCGGCAAGGGCGGTGTCGGCAAGACTTTCGTGACCGCGAATCTCGCGGCGGCTCTCGCCCGTGCGGGCAAGCGCGTCGTCGTCGTCGACGTCGATCTCGAAGGCGCGAATCTGCATACCTGTCTCGGTGTCGCGTCCCCGCAGAAGACGCTGGCCGACTTCGTCTCCGAACGGGAAGAGGATCTCGGAAAGCTCCTGATCGATACCCCGCTTGCGAATCTCAAGCTGATCGCGGCGACCCACGGCAATCTCGCCGACGCCCAGCCGAGCCATCTGCGCCGCGTGCGGCTCCTGCGCGGACTGCGCCAGCTCGACGCGGATTTCGTGCTGCTCGATCTCGGGGCCGGCGCCCACGCGTCGGTGCTCGACTACTTCCTCGTCTCGGACGACGGCATCCTCGTCGTCCAGCCCGAGCCGACCTCGGTCGAGAATACCTACTCGTTCCTGCGCGCGGCCTTCTACCGACGCATGCGGCTCGCGATGGTAGGCCACGGCGTGCGACAGCTCGTGACGCTCGCGATGGACCAGCGCAACGAGCGGGGAATCCGCAGCCCCCTCGACCTGCTGCGCGAGATCGAAGCGACCGACACGGCCGAGGCCCACCGCTTCGTCGAGACCATGCGGGTCTTCCGTCCTCGGCTGATCGTCAACGCGGTCCGAACGGCGGAAGACGTGAAGCTCGGCTTCGCGATCACCAGTGTCTGCAAGAAGTATTTCGGCCTCGACGCCGAGTACCTCGGCTACGTCAACTACGACGAAGAGGCGCGGCGGTCGGTGTCGTTGCGGCGGCCGATCGTGGATCTGCGAAGCGACACGGATGTATCGATCTATCTGCAGCGCATCGCGCGCAAATTGCTCGAGCCGTCGCCAACACAGTCGGGCATACAGTCGGGCATACAGTCGCGCACGCAAACGGGCGCACCGACGGCCATACGCGCAGGTTCAGCGACGACCGATCGGGCCAGGGCGGGCCAGGGTACGACGCCGCCCTCACCGGGGGCGAAGCCCGGATTTTCGAGAGGATGACCTTGATGCGAGGGATCGAGGAGCTCGACCACTACGAAATGCTCGAAGTTCCGCACGGCGCGACGCCGGGCGAGATCGATCGCGCCTATCGCATGGCTCAACAGACCTACGCGGAGGGATCACTCGCGCTCTACTCGATCTTCGAGAAGCGAGACGCGTCGGAGATTCGTGCGCGGCTCGACGAGGCCTATCGTGTGCTCGCCGATCCCGAGCTGCGCGCGAGCTATGATCTCGAACATCGCCTGCTGTCCGCACCCGCCTCCGTCGCGGCGTCCTGGCCGCCGAACGGGAAAAATCCCGGGCCGCCGATCGCCGAATCCTCGACGCGCATGAATGCAGCCGTCGAAGCGGCGACCGCAGAAGCCTTCGATGAGGTGGTCGAGGGCTATGACCAGCGCGAGGACGAGACGAGCGGTGAGTTCGACGGCCCGCGGTTGCGCCGGACGCGACTCTTCCGTGGCTACGAGATCGACCAGATCGCAGATGTGACGAAGGTCGCCGGCACGCATCTGCGCAACATCGAGGACGAGAATTTCGCCGACCTTCCGGCGGACGTGTACGTCCGTGGATTCGTGACGGCCTACGCCAAGACGATCGGTCTCGATCCCCAGGCCGTCGTGCCGAGCTACATGGCCAGGCTGCAGGATTCGCGGCAGAAGAGCCAACCCAGTCGTTTTCTCGGCCTCCGCTAGGCATTCGCGCTACCTCTCGGCGCGGCTTTCGCGACCGCGGGTCTCTGGTGCCCGTCCGCGCGGATTCGCCGTGATCGCCTTTTCCCGCGCCTTGGACGGAGACCCTGATGTCGGGCGATCAGATCACGCAGAGCGACGCGGCGTTCGACGACGACCCGGACGACGGCGCCCCGGTGATCGAGTTGACGGTCGACGCCGAAGCGGTCGGCCTGCGGGTCGACATGGTGTTGGCTGAGCGGTCGGGCGCTTCGCGGTCTCAGGTGAAGCGCTGGATCGACCTCGGGCGGGTTCACGTCGCGGGGCGGGTCGTGCGGGCGAGCCGGGCGCTCGTCCTCGGCGAGACGATCGAGGCCTGGCCCGCCCTGCCGGTCGAGCTGTCGCTGTCCGCGGAGCCGATCCCGCTCGTCATCCTGTTCGAGGACAGCGACCTCGTGGTCGTCGACAAGCCGGCGGGTCTCGTTGTCCACCCCGCTCCGGGCCATCCGAGCGGGACCCTCGTGAACGCCCTGCTCCACCACTGCCGCGGCGAGCTCGCCGGCATCGGCGGCGTGCTGCGGCCGGGCATCGTGCACCGCCTCGACCGCGGCACCTCGGGCGTGTTGGTCGTGGCCAAGACCGACCTCGCCCACCGTGGCCTGGCCGAGCAATTCGCCCTGCACTCGATCGAGCGGCTCTACCGCACCTTCGTTCGCGGCCAACCCAAGCAGAGCTCGGGTCGCATCGACCGCCCGATCGGACGCCATCCCGCAGACCGCCAGCGCATGTCCGTCCGCACGCGCTCGGGCCGGCCGGCGGCGACGCGCTGGCGGGTGGTCCGGCGCGATCGTGCGAACGGAATCGCAGAGCTCGAGATCCGGCCCGAGACGGGTCGGACTCATCAGATCCGGGTGCACCTCGCAAGCGCGGGTCTGCCGATCGTGGGCGACACCGTCTACGGTCGAGCGCGTGGCGAGGAGGCCCGGCTCGGCCGCCCCGCGCTGCATGCGGCGCAGCTCGGGTTCGTGCATCCGCGGACGGGCGTCCGCCACGCTTTCGAGGCCCCCCTGCCGCCCGACCTGCTCGACCTGGTCGCGTCGCTCGAGCTCGTGGCAGAGCCTGTGCTCCCTACGACGGGACCGGGTCGGACAGGTGGTCGTGGATGACGGCCGGGGCCCGGCAGATGCTTTGCGACCCTGTTCTCGAACGGACGGGAGCGGTTCACGGCTTCGGGGAGCGCGGTGTGCAAGCGCCTGGATTCACGGTCTTTCCTCGCCAGGTTCACGGGGTCCGGGTGGTCCACGGCGAATCCACGCGCGGGGCCGAAGCTGCCCCGGCGGACGCGATCGTCTCGACCACGCCGGGGCTCGCGGTGGGCATCGTGACGGCGGATTGTGTCCCGATCCTGGTCGCCAGCCAGGACGGCTCACGGGCGGCGGCGATCCATGCGGGTTGGCGTGGGCTAGCCGCCGGGGTGATCGAAGCGGGGATCGGGGCAATCGAGCTGCCTGCCGGCCAGCTCCGGTCGGCGGTCGGCCCGGCTGCCCGGGGCTGCTGCTACGAGGTCGATGAGCCGGTCGCGGACGCACTCGCAGTCCGATACTCGGCCCTGCTCGACGATCTCCTCGTCCCCGGCCGACCCGGCCGCTACCAGCTGGATCTCCCCGGTCTGGCCGTCCGCGTGCTGCGCCGGATCGGGCTCGATGCGGACCGGATCGGTGTCGCCCAGGCGCTGTGTACGATTTGTACACCCGGCCTGCGCTTCGAGTCCTTCCGCCGCGATGGTGGCCAGGCGGGACGACTCCAACACTTCATCCAGCCGACGATGTTCGGGGGTCAGGGTTGACAGCCGGCGTCCGAGGCGGGTAGATTGAGGCCGCTCCCCACCGATTACGGCGGAGCCTCCCGAGCCGCTCAGAGATTCGATCGACCGGCGCGACCGAGTTCCGGGCCCTCGTAGGCACCCTCGAACACACGCGAACTCGCGAACATCCGAACATCCGAATAAATAAGAGCCCTCGAACTTTCCATCAACTTCGAACGCGGCGTCGACGATGGGCACAGTTGAGCCCACCCCCCCGGCACCCGAGATCAACCCGAAGCGATCTTGAAGGCAAGCCCGGCAAGACGCTTCAGCACTCTGACCCTGACTCTAAAGCGCGGAGAGAACGATCTCTCCGGACCGGGTGGAGCGACGCAGATCGCCCTCCGGCCATCGATTCCCGGCGTTCGATTGCGCTTCACCCCCGGACGTCTCGAAGGTCGGTCCCCGACCAGACCCCTCCCCCAAAATGTTCCCAACCGTGACCCAGTCGATCATCGATCGACAAGACCAAGAGAGAGAGCCTCGTGAGCAGTGAGCGACTGTCTGAGCCCAGCAACAACAAAGATGGATCCGGCCCCCAGCAGGGCAATCGAAACCGACGAGGTCGCGGGCGGCGCTCGCGCAGTACGGGCGGTAGCGGTAGCGGTAGCAGTGGTGGTGGAGGAACCGGTGGTAGCGGCAGCGGCGGTGGACACCGCAGCGATCGCAGCGATCGCGGCGGTCGTCTGGACGCGCCGAAGCGCGACTACCTGCCGAGCGACGCCGAGCTCGCCGAAGAAGAAGCCGATCTCGAGAACCAGTCTGACGACCCGTCGGAGACGATCTTCGTCCGGGAGCTGAAGCAGAAGACGATGGCGGAGCTGACCCAGCTCGCCGAGTCGATGGACGTCGAGAACGCGGCGGGGCTGCGCAAGCAGGACCTGATCTTCGCGATCCTGAAGACCCAGACCGAGAACCGCGGCCGGATCTTCGCCGAGGGTGTGCTCGAGATCCTGCAGGACGGCTTCGGCTTCCTGCGAGCTCCCGATCAGAACTACCTCGCGGGTCCGGACGACATCTACGTCTCGCCCTCCCAGATCCGGCGCTTCAGCCTGCGCACAGGCGATTCCGTCGAAGGACAGGTCCGCTCGCCCAAGGAAGGCGAGCGTTATTTCGCGCTGCTGAAGGTCGAGTCGATCAACTTCGAAGAGCCGCGCAACGCGAAGCACAAGATCCTGTTCGACAACATGACGCCGCTCTATCCGCAGGAGAAGTTCACGCTCGAGACCAAAGCGGGCGGCATGACGACGCGCATCGTCGATCTGATCGCGCCGCTTGGGAAGGGCCAGCGCGCCCTCATCACGTCGCCGCCCAAGGCAGGCAAGACGATGCTCCTGAAGGACATCGCCAACGCGATTGCCGAGGCGCATCCCGAGGTCTACCTGATCGTGCTGCTGATCGACGAGCGGCCCGAGGAAGTGACCGACATGCAGCGGACGGTGAAGGCGGAGGTCATCTCCTCGACCTTCGACGAGCCGGCGACGCGCCACGTGCAGGTGGCCGACATGGTGATCGCGAAGGCGAAGCGCCTCGTCGAGCACGGCCGCGACGTGGTGATCCTGCTCGATTCGATCACGCGGCTCGCCCGCGCGCACAACACGGTCGTGCCCCACTCGGGCAAGATCTTGTCGGGCGGTGTCGACTCGAACGCGCTCCACAAGCCGAAGCGCTTCTTCGGCGCGGCACGCAACGTCGAAGAGGGCGGCAGTCTCACGATCGTGGGCACCGCGCTGATCGATACCGGCTCGCGCATGGACGAGGTCATCTTCGAAGAGTTCAAGGGCACGGGCAACTGCGAGATCGTCCTCGACCGCAAGCTCGCCGATCGCCGCACATATCCGGCGATCGACATAAACCGCTCCGCGACGCGTCGCGAGGAACTCTTGATGGACGAGAAAACGCTGAATCGGATGTACATCCTCCGGAAGGTGCTCTCGCCGCTCTCGCCGGTCGACTCGATGGAGTTCCTGATGGGCAAGATCGAGAAGACCTCGACGAACGCCGAGTTCCTCGAGTCGATGAACTCCTGATTCGAGCGAGCCGAGCGTCCCGTGGCCGATTTTCTCGCCCGGATCGAAGAGGCCGAAGCGCGCTCGCGTGAGCTCGAGATCCAGCTTTCGGATCCCAAGGTCGGCAAAGAGCCGGGCGCGATCGAGAAGCTCGGTCGCCGCCTGGGGTCTCTGCGTCCGCTCGTCGCCGTGGGCTCGCGCTATCGCGTGGCGATGGGCGAGCTCGACGAGTCGAAGCGCATGCTCGGGGACGACGATCCCGACATGGTCGGCCTTGCGCGCTCCGAGATCGCGCGACTTGACGAGGCGATCGCCGCCCTCGAGATCGAGCTCCGGATCCTGCTGACGCCGAAGGATCCCAACGACGAGAAGAACGCGATCTTCGAGATCCGCGCCGGAACCGGTGGCGACGAGGCCGCGCTCTTCGCCGCCGAGCTCTACCGCATGTACTCGCGTTATGCGGAAGGGCGGCGGTGGAAAATCGAGACGCTCTCGTACTCCGAGACCGACGGCGGCGGCCTCAAGGAAATCATCGCCAAGTTCGAGGGCGAGGACGTCTTCAGCCGCCTCAAGTACGAGAAGGGTGTCCACCGCGTCCAGCGCGTGCCGGCGACCGCGAGCCAGGGCCGCATCCATACCTCGACCGTGACGGTCGCGGTCATGCCCGAGGCCGAAGAGGTCGACATCGAGATCAAGCACGAGGATCTGCGCATCGATGTCATGCGGGCGGGCGGGCCGGGCGGGCAGAGCGTGAACACGACGGATTCGGCGGTGCGGATCACGCATTTGCCGAGCGGGCTCGTGGTCCAGTGCCAGGATGAGAAATCGCAGCACAAGAACAAGGCGAAAGCGCTGACGGTGCTGCGCACGCGGCTGTTCGACCTCGAGCAGCAGCGCGTCGATTCCGAGCGGGCGAGAGAGCGCCGCTCCCAGGTCGGCACCGGCGAGCGCAGCGAGAAGATCCGCACCTACAATTTCCCGCAGAGCCGCGTCACGGATCACCGCGCCGGCGTGACCCTCCACAAGCTCGACGCCGTGATGGCGGGTGACCTCGACGAGCTGCTCGATGCCATCCACTCGCAGATCGCGGCCGCGAAGGAAGGCGGCACGAGCCTCGCGAGCCAGGACGACGACGAGTGAACGGCGACGCACGACCGTCCGCCGCGACCGGGGGCACGAGCGACCGCCAGCGCAACTGGACCGTGCTCGAGCTGCTGCGCTGGACGACGGACTATTTTCAGCGGCAGGGCATCGAATCGGCGCGCCTCGACGCGGAGCTCCTGCTCGCTCACGCCCTCGAGAGCGAGCGGCTGCGCCTGTACATCGAGCATGACAAGCCTGTGCTGCCGGCGGAGCGCGACCGCTTCCGGGAGCTCGTAAGGCGCCGGGCACAGGAGCGCGTGCCCGTCTCGATCCTGCTCGGCGAGCGCGAGTTCTGGTCGCTCGCCTTCAAGGTGACGAAGGACGTCCTGACGCCCCGCCCCGATACCGAAACCCTGGTCGAGGCGGCGCTCTCGAAGCTGAAAGGCCAGAGACCCGCCGGGTCCGCGGCCGAAGGTCGCTGGCGGATCCTCGATCTGGGGACCGGATCGGGTGCAATTGCCCTCTCACTCGCCTCCGAGCTGCCCGACGCCGACATCACTGCCACCGATCTTTCCGAGGCGGCGCTTCAGATTGCGGCCGAAAATGCCGATCGCTTGCAACACGGAGAGAGGGTTCGCTTCCTGCACGGCGATCTCTTCGATCCGGTAGCGGGGGAGCGCTTCGACATCGTGGTCTCGAATCCGCCCTACGTGGCGCGAAAGGACGCGAAGTCGCTGCCGCCCGAGCTGGCACACGAGCCTGAAATGGCGCTGTTTGCCGGGGAGGACGGACTCGACGTGATCCGGCGGCTGGTGGCCGGAGCGGGGGAGCGACTCTCTCCCGGCGGTTGGCTCATGATGGAGCTGTCGCCGGAGCAGGCTGGTACGGTCGAGCAGATGTTGGCCGGTGCGGGATTCGTGGATGTGGAGCGGCGTTTCGACCTGGCACGTCGGCCGCGCGTCGTGGGGGGACGTTGGTCGGGGGCATGACCGGACTTCTCTTGCGAACGATCGCAGGGAAGTCGCCTGACGCACGGAATGCGAGTTCCGCAGCGCGGGGCAGGGAGAGAAAAAATGGCCGCCAAAGCGACAGCGAAACTGATGCGTGTCCTGAAGAGTGATGCCGCGGGCTTCGCCGACGAGTGGAAAGCGATCTGTGATCGCCGTGGGGATACCGTGCTCGAAGTCGAGCGCGAGGTCGCGAAGATCATCGCCGACGTGCGCGCGGGCGGAGACGAAGCGCTGCGGGCGTTCGTCAAGAAATTCGACGGCGCGAAGCTCGACAAGCTCGAGGTCACGAAGGAAGAATGGGACGAAGGCTGCGATCGCGTGGCCAGCGCAGACCGCGCTGCGATCGGCAAGGCTGCGATGCGCGTGCGCGAGTTCCACCGCAAGCGAATTCCGTCGAGCTGGGAGATGCGCGAGGAAGGCGGTGGCTACATGGGCCAGCGCGTCCGTCCGCTCGCCCGCGTAGGGCTCTATGTGCCGGGCGGCAAGGCAGTCTATCCGTCTTCGGTCGTGATGAATGCGATTCCGGCCTCGGTCGTCGAGGTGCCGGAGATCCTGATGGCGACACCGCCGGGACCCGACGGGCGGATCCGGCCCGAGGTCTTGATGGCGGCCCGCGTCGCGGGTGTGCACCGTGTCTTCAAGATGGGCGGTGCGCACGCGATCGCCGCCCTCGCCTACGGGACCGAGAGCGTGCCGCGGGTCGACAAGATCACGGGACCCGGAAGCGTCTGGGTCGCCACCGCGAAGAAGCAGGTATTCGGCCAGGTCGGCATCGACAGCGAGGCGGGGCCCACCGAGGTCTGCATCGTGGCCGACCGGACGGCGACGCCCGCCTGGCTGGCAGCGGATCTGATCTCCCAGGCCGAGCACGACGAGCTTGCCCAGTCGATCCTAATCACCCACGTGAAGGCCCTCGTCACGGCAGTCCAGGATCAGGTGAAGCGCCAGCTCGCGACCCTTGATCGCTCGGTGATCGCGACCAAATCGATCAAGTCGCGCGGCGCGATCGTGCAGACACGCAACCTCGAGGAGTCGCTGCGGGTCGCGGACGAATACGCTGCCGAGCACCTGGTGCTCGCCGTCGAGGATCCCGACAAGGCCTCGAAGACGGTCCAGAACGCCGGCGCGATCTTCCTCGGCCACTACACGCCCGTCGCCGTGGGCGACTATCTCGCGGGCCCGAATCATGTTCTCCCCACAGGGGGAACGGCGCGCTTCTTCTCTCCGTTGTCGGTCGAGGATTTCCTGAAGCGGACCAGCTTCATGAAGTTCGAGCCGCCGAAGCTGCGGGAGCTCGGGGCCGACATCGTGCGGCTCGCGAACGTCGAGGGGCTGACGGGCCATGGCGCGTCGGTGGAGCTGCGGCTACAAAAGATCCGCCGCGCCCGCCGAGAACGCGAAGCCGCGCGCGAAATCGAGCTCTAGCGATTCCACGTCGGGTTTGCCGGCCCTCTCCTGGCCAGGCAGAGTGGCCAGCCAGAGTGGCCAGGCAGAGCGGCCAGGCAGAGCGGCCAAGCAGGGACCGAGCCCGCCTCGAGGCGGGGTTCGGCGGAGTTCCCATGTCTGCCAAGGACGAGTCGCCCAAACAAGTGCCCGCCCGAGCGAGACAGTCGGGCGACGGCGCACGGCCCGGCCGAGTCGCCACGATCGCGCGCAAGACGAAAGAGACCGAGATCCGCGCGCGGATCGATCTCGATGGCTCCGGCCAGTACCGGATCTCGACCGGCATCCCCTTCTTCGACCACATGCTCGAATCCTTTGCGCGCCACGGCCTCTTCGACCTCGAGCTCGAAGCGAAGGGCGATCTGCAGGTCGATCTGCACCACACCGTCGAAGACGTCGGCATCTCCCTCGGCCAGGCCTTCCGCGAAGCGCTGGGCAGCGCGGTCGGGATCCGCCGCTTCGGCGCCTGTCTGCTCCCGATGGCGGAGGCGAAGGTCGAGGTCGCGGTCGACGTCTCGAACCGACCCTATCTCGTGTATCAGCTCGAGCTCGAAAACCTCCGGATCGGGACTTTCGACGCGAGTCTCACGGAAGATTTCATGTACGCCTTTTCCCAGAGCGCCGGCCTCGATCTCCACATCGAGAAGCGTTACGGCAAGAGTCCACACCACTGCGTCGAGGCCGCCTTCAAGGGCGTCGCGCGGGCGCTGCGCGAGGCGGTCGCGATCGATCCGCGCGAGACGGGACTGCCCACGGTGAAGGGGGCGCTGTAGCGCCATGCGGCCTCGCATTGCGCTCGTCGACTACGGCGCCGGCAACATCCGCAGCGTCGCGAAGGCCCTCGAACGCTCGGACCTCGAGCCCATCGTGACCTCGGATCCGAAGGTCGTGCAGGGAGCGGACGGTGTCCTGCTCCCGGGCGTCGGCGCTTTCAAGGACGCGGTCTGCTCGCTCGAAAACGCGGGTCTCGCCGACGCGATCCGCAAGGTGACGGACCACGGCCGCCCCTACCTCGGGATCTGCTTCGGACTGCAGTTGCTGTTCGAAGAGGGCGAGGAGCACGGGACGACCCGCGGTCTGGGCGTCTTGCGCGGCAAGGTCACGCGCTTTTCGGACGATCTGAAGGACGAGTCGTCGCAAGTCTCGCCCACGCGTCCGCTCCGTGTTCCGCACATCGGCTGGAACGAGGTGCGTTATGCCGGGAGCCACCCGATGATCGAGAGGCTGCCCGCGAGCGACGTCTACTATTTCGTCCATTCCTACCGCCCGGAGCCGACGGACGTCGAGACGATCGTTGGTTGGACCGACTACGGCGGTCGCTTCGCGTCGGCCGTCGCGAAGGACAACGTCTTCGCCGTTCAGTTCCATCCGGAGAAGAGTCAGGCCGCGGGCAAGCGCCTGCTCGACGCCTATCGCCAGTGGCTGGAGGCGTGTTAGTGGGCACGCCTACGCCTTTTGAGCTGATTCCCGCGATCGACCTCCTCGGCGGGCGCGCCGTGCGCCTTTCGCAGGGCCGCTACGACGCGGCGACCGTCTATGACGAGGATCCGGCGCGGGTTGCGGCGCGCTTTGCCGCGTTCGGAATCCGGCGGCTCCACGTCGTCGATCTCGATGGCGCGAAGGCTGGGCGGCCGGTGCAGGCGGAGTCGATCCGGGGGATCCTGGCAGCGGTCGGCGGGATCCCCGTCCAGGTGGGCGGTGGCTTGCGGAGTCTCGAAGGGATCGACGAGGCGCTCGGCTGGGGCGTCGATCGCGTGATCCTCGGGACGGTCGCGCTGCGCGATCCGGGGCTCGTGAAGCGGGCGGCGGCCGCTCATCCAGGTCGCATCGTCGTCGGCATCGATGCCCGGGATGGCCTCGTCGCGGTCGAGGGCTGGACGGAAGGCAGCGAAATCCGCGCCGTCGAGCTCGGCCGCCGCTTCGAAGACGCCGGCGTCGCCGCCATTGTCTACACCGACATCGCCCGCGACGGCATGCTCTCCGGCCCGAATCTCGAGGCCACCGCCCTGCTCGCCGCAGCGCTTCGCATCCCCGTCATCGTGTCGGGTGGTGTGGCGACGAACAAGGACGTGATCGAGTCGGCGCGGCTGCGTGGCAAGAACATCTGCGGCGTGATCGTGGGTCGCGCCATCTACACGGGTGGCGTCGACCTCGAGGCGGCGCTGCGCGAGCTCGAGGCGGTGGCTTAGGCGATGCCTCTTTTCAAGCGCATCATCCCGTGTCTCGACGTCGACAAGGGGCGCGTCGT
>JANNQH010000013.1:0-2241 GCA_031400655.1 Deltaproteobacteria bacterium
CCACGACCCTGATCGCCCTGCTGCGCGCGATCGCCCACGGCTGGCAGCAGGAAGAGATGGCCCAGAACGCGGTCGCGGTGGCCCAGATCGGGCGCGAACTCTTCGATCGCCTGGTCGCGCTCAACGACAAATTCGGCACGCTCGGACGCAAGCTCGACTCCGCCGTCGAGGCCTACAACCAGGCGATCGGATCCCTCGAATCGCGGGTCCACGTCTCGGCCCGGCGCATGGCCGAGCTCGGCGTCGCGCAGTCGGTGCCGCTCGAAGAGCTTCCCGCGATCGATCGGCGGGCGCGGCCTCCGCGGGTCACGGAGGTCGCGAACGACGCGTCCGATTTCCCAGGGCCGACATGAAGCTCACGAGCTGGTCGAGCCAGGCGACATAGAGCACGTATGGATCGCGGCCCGGGAAGCGAGCGCCGAGACGAGCGTAGAGGACGAGCTCCGCGTCCTGATCGCCCACGGTCCGCCCGTCGATCGTCAGACCGAGATCCGCGAGCCGCGTGCGGGCGGCCTCGACCAGAGCGGCCTCGGCCGTCGGCCTCGAATGAGCGAGGTCCTCGAGCCCCTGGAC
Source organism: Deltaproteobacteria bacterium (assembly GCA_031400655.1). Classification (GTDB taxonomy): domain Bacteria; phylum Myxococcota_A; class UBA9160; order UBA9160; family UBA4427; genus UBA4427. The sequence continues at coordinate 574 of JANNQH010000013.1, forward strand.
GACGAGATCCGCGCCGGGAAGCCCATCGAGCGTGTCCACTGATTCGGTCACGGAATCGGCTTCGCCGTGGCGAGAATCGATTCCAATCGAGCGGCCAGCTCGCTGTGGTCGACCCGCGGAAAACGTTCGAGCCGAGGAGCCATTTCGCCGAGTGCGGCGCGCAGCGATTGCGCCGTCACCAAACGGCGTTCGAGCATCGATCGAACGTCCGCGATGTCCCGCTCCAATCCGCGAGCGAGCTTCGCCAGCGCCTGCGCGCGGAAATCATAGTGGCGAACTTCGATCGGACCGAAGCGACCGACGAATCGGCTCTCGCTGCGCCAGTCTCCGAGCTCGGGCAGGAAGTCGGCGGGCGAAGCGAGCTCCACGTTGACGTCGAGCTCGTCCTTGATCCGAGCGATCGCGGCGAAGGCCCCTTCGGGTTCGGGATCGAGCTTCAGATCGATGTCGACGGTCGAATCTCGCCAGCCCTCGAGCAGCGCCGTCGCACCGCCGGTCAGGTAGAGGACACCAGGACCACGGCACGCCCGCCCAAAAGCCTCGAGCACTTGTCGCAAGCGTTCCGGGTCGAGAGGTCGGCGCATCCTTCATCGATAGCAATTCAGTCAACCTGGTGCGCCTGAGAAGCTTGGCGTTCGCAGCATGACGAGTGCGGGATGTGGAGAAGGATCAGCGAAGGCGTTGCGAGTGAGCCGGGCACGGTGTTCGACGGGGTTTTTCCGCGGCCTGCTAGTGTCGCGCCCCATGTCGGGGTCCATGTCGAAGCCGCGGATCTTCATCGATGGCCACGCCGGCACGACCGGCCTGCGCATCCGTGAATGGCTCGCCGGCCGCGCCGACCTCGAGCTCCTGATGCTCGACGAGGCCGAGCGGAAATCCGATGCCGCGCGCCAGAAGGCGATCGCCGAGGCCGCCGTCTCGGTGCTCTGCCTGCCGGACGCGGAGGCGGCGAAGGCCGCCGAGTGGGCGAAGCAGTCGGGTGGCCGGCTGATCGACGCGAGCTCCCGCCATCGTGTGGCCCCGGGATGGGTGTACGGCTTCCCCGAGCTCGCCCCCGGCCAGCGCGAGGCGATCCGGAACGCCCAGCTCGTCTCGAACCCGGGCTGCTATCCGACCCCTTTCATCGCGCTGCTGCGCCCCCTCGTCGACGCGGGACTCGTCCGGCCAGATGCCCCGATCGGGGTCCACGGCCTGTCCGGCTACAGCGGCGGCGGCAAGAGCATGATCGAGGGCTGGGAGGCGAAGGATCAGGGCCGGATCGGCCTCCACTACGAGGCGCCCTACGCCCTCGAGCGCGTCCACAAGCACGTGCCCGAGATGACGCGCTATGCCGGCCTCGCCCACGACCCGCAATTCGTGCCTGCCGTCGGCCCCTTCGCCTGCGGCATGCGGGTCGCGGTCCCGCTCCACCAGAGCCTGCTGCCGGCCGGGACCCGGGGCGAGGCGGTCTGGCAGCTGCTGGCCGATCGCTACCGGGGCGAGCGCTTCGTCGAGGTCGCGCCGTATACCGGCCTCGAGCCGATCGACGATTTCGCCCTCGACCCGTGCGCCCTGAACGACACGAACCGGATGCGGCTCCATGTCTTCCCGAATCCGGCCGGCCACCTCCTGCTGGTCGGCATCCTCGACAACCTGGGCAAAGGCGCCTGTGGCGCGGCGATCCAGTCG
>JANNQH010000014.1:0-11828 GCA_031400655.1 Deltaproteobacteria bacterium
AGATGTGGTGGATGCGGGCGCGGGGCCGAAGGTTGTGCTCCTTCACCGCGCGCTCCGAGGCGATCAACATCGCGGAAGAGGCGTCCGAGATCTGGCTCGCGAGCGCCGCCGTGAGCCGTCCGCCCGGTAGCAGCGGCTGCAGACTCTGGAGCTTTTCTCGGGTCGAGGCTCGCATGCCTTCGTCGTTCTCGATGCCGGCGATCGGCAGGATCTCGTTCTTGAAGCGGCCATCCTGCGTCGCGCGGATCGCACGGGCGTGGGTCTCGAGGGCGAGGGTCTCCATGTCTTCGCGGGAGATGTCCCATTTCTCGGCGATCATCTCGGCACCGCGGAACTGGGAGACTTCCTGAGTCCCGAAGCGATCGACCCAACCCTTCGAGCCCGAGAAGGGATCGCTGAAGCCCAGCCCCGTGGCGCAGGTCATGGCCGACGAGATCGGAATCTGGCTCATGTTCTGCACACCGCCCGCGACGATCAGATCCGCCGTTCCACTCATCACGGCCTGGGCCGCGAAATGCACGGCCTGCTGCGACGATCCGCATTGCCGATCGATCGTCACGCCCGGCACGTGCAGCGGGAGCCCCGCGGCGAGCCAGCAGGTGCGGGCGATGTCGCCGGCCTGGGAGCCGATCGTGTCGCAGCAGCCGAAGATCACGTCGTCGACGGCGCCGGGATCGAAGTCGTTGCGAGCGATCAGCCCCTTCAAGACATGGGCACCGAGATCGGCCGAATGGATGCCGGCGAGCCCCCCGCCCCGCTTGCCGACAGGGGTTCGGACGCCGTCGATGATGTACGCCTCGGCCATGGATGTCTCCTCTCTAACGTGTACAGAGCACCGACGAGCCGTGGCCGAAGAGGCCCTGGTTCGCAGTGATGCCGACCTTCGCCTTGTGGACCTGTCGTTCGCCGGCCTGGCCGCGGAGCTGCCAGGTGAGCTCGCAGACCTGCGCGATCGCCTGGGCGGGGACGGCCTCGCCGAAGCACGCGAGCCCGCCGGAGGGATTCACGGGAATCCGACCGCCGATCTCGGTCGCGCCGCTTCGCAGGAGCCCCTCGGCTTCGCCGGACTTGCACAGGCCGATGTTCTCGTACCAATCGAGCTCGAGGGCCGACGAGAGGTCGTAGACCTCCGCCAGGTCGAGGTCGGCAGGATCGACGCCCGCCTCTTGATAGGCGGCCCAGGAGATCGAGTCCTTGAAGCTTCGATCGGGAGCAGCGATCCCGGCTGCCGAGTCGGTCGAGAAATCGGGCATGTCGATGATCGTATTCGGGAAGGTCGGCGAGACCGTCGACACCGCCGAGATGCGGACCGGCTTCTTGACCCCGTGCTTCTTGGCGTACTTCATCGAGCAGAGCACCAGGGCCGCGCCGCCGTCGCTCGTGGCGCAGATCTCGAAGAGCCGGAGCGGCGCGGCGACCAGCGGTGAGGCAAGCACCTCGGCTTCCGTGTAGATCTGGCGGTAGCGGGCGTTCGGGTTGCTGAAGCCGTGCTTGCTGTTCTTGACCTTGATGCGCGCGAAATCCTGCTCGGTCGCGCCGTAGAGATCCATCCGGCGCTGGGCGTAGAGACCGAAATACGTTGGATTCGTGGCGCCGAGCAGGCGGAAGCGGAGCCAGTCGGGGTCCAGGGTGCGCTCGCCTTTGGCGGGGGCGAGGAAGCCCTTCGGCGTCGTGTCGGCGCCGACGACGACGGCGACCTCCGCCATGCCGGCCAGGATCCGGGTGCGCGCGATCTCGATGGCGTGGGCGCCGGTCGCGCAAGCTGCATAGCAGCTCGCGATCGGGATCCCGGTCCAGCCCATCGCCTTCGCGAAGGTGGCCCCGGCGACGTAGCCCGGGTAACCGTTTCGCATCGTGTCACCGCCGACCACGAAGTCGACGTCGCTCCACTCGATGCCGGCGTCCTTGATGGCGTTCTTCAGGGCGACCACGCCGTACTCGACGAAATTCTTGCCCCATTTGCCCCACGGATGCATGCCTGCGCCCAGGATGGCCACTTCGTTCTTGCTCATGCCGATCTCCTGTCCATCTCCCGTCGGTCTAAGAGGCCGCGACGGGCTTCCATTTCCAGACGATGTACTCGTTCTCGTCGTCCTCGTAGAGGGTCGCGAGGGTCAGCTCCATCTCCTGGCCCACCGCGATCGAGGCGGGATCCACGCCGTCGGCGAGCTGGCCGAGGATCACCATCCGCTCCTCAGTCAGCTCGACCGCGGCAACTGTGTAGGGGACGAAGGGATCGGGGGAGATCGCCGGCTCCGGCGGCTTGTAGTGGTTGGTCGTGTAGGACCAGAGCTTCCCGCGATTCGAGAGGCGCACTTCGCGCAGCGGCGTGTCGGTGAAGCCCGGGGCGCGGCTCACGGCGACGTCTTTCGGGAAGAAGTAGGTCCCGCTGGCGTCGTCCTTGAAGCCCACGAGGCGCGGGTTCTTCGGGTCGACGTCGAGCCAGCCCTCGACGGCGGCGACGCGCTTCTTCGGTTTGCCGGGCTGGCCGACGGGATTCGAATTCGTGGTCATGTCGGGTCCTCGATCCTGTTCATGCGGCCGACGGGGCCGTTCCGGCCGGGTCGGCGAAAGCGGAGAATACCCGTCCGGCGCGCGCCGGGCCGCCGGCCGCCGATCCGCTGCCTACCCGGCGGCCGGCGAGAAGCCGAAGCTCTCGACGGGGAGCGTGTCCTCGAAGAGGGCGTCGGCGAGTCGGTTGCGGTGCCAGGCCGTCTCGCCCCAGGCGAGATCGAGGGTCCACGCACGCCGCATCCAGACGTGCAGGTCCTGCTCCCAGGTGTAGCCGAGGGCGCCGTGGACCTGGAGCGAGATCTTGGCGGCATCGAGGGCGGCCTGGCCCGCCGCGATCTTCGCCATCGAGACGTCGGCGGAGCGGGTCGGGAGGTCGCGGGCGACCGAGTGGGCGGCCCGCTCGACGTGGCTTCGGGCGTACTCGAGGGCGACCTTCAGCGTGGCCAGGTGGTGCTTCACGGCCTGGAAGCTCCCGATCGGCACCCCGAACTGCTTGCGCTGGCTCGTGTAGTCGACGGACATCGCGATCAGCTGGTCGCAGGCGCCGAGCTGCTGTGCGGCACAGGCCAGCGCTCCGCGATCGAGAGCGGAGGTTTCGAGCCGGTCGGCCTCGGCGCCGGTGGCGAGCAGCTGTCCGTGCTTCGGGTCGAAGGCGACCGTGAAGAGCTTCTGCGAGGGATCGTTCGACTTCTGCTCCGTGAGCTCGACCGCCGCGCGCGGGACGGCATAGAGCGAGGCGCCACTTCGCAGGATCAGGAGATCGGCGACGTGGGCGTCGGGGACGAGCGGCGAGCTCGGCTGCGCGACGGCGAGGATCGCCTCGCCCGAGGCGACCTTCGGCAGCCATTCATTCGCGAGCTTGGCCGCCTCGGCACTCCGTTCCCCGGCCTCCCGCAATAGCGGCACGCCCACGACTGCGGTCGACACGACGGGCTCGGCGAGCGCTGCGCGCCCGACCTCGACCAGCACGAGCACGAAATCGATCTCGTTCATCCCGAGACCGCCCATTTCCTCCGGCACCAACAGGCCCGGCACGCCGATCTCGGAGAGCTTTGCCCAGAATTCCGGCGAGCGGCCCGTCGGCGTGTCCCACTGTCCGCGCACGAACGACACGGGACACTCGCCGGCCAGGAAGTCGCGCACGGTCTGTTGCAGCAGGCGCTGGTCTTCGGTGAATTCGAACTGCATGGCTTTTTTCCCGTCGCCTAACGCGGCATGCCGAGGATGCGCTCGGCGATGATGTTCTTCTGGATCTCGTTGGTCCCGGCGTAGATCGGGCCCGCCAGGGCGAAGATGTACCCGTCGAGCCACTCGCCGACATCTCCGGCGTCGGGCGAGCCGGGCAGCAGCTCCGCGCGATGGCCGAGCAGCGCGAGCGCCGTCTCGTGCATCTTCGTGTCGAGCTCCGACCAGAAGATCTTGTTGAGGCTGGCCTCGGCGCCGATCTTCCCGCCGGAGAGCAGCCGCGAGACGGTCTGATAGGTGTTGAGGGTGTAGGCCTCGGCGTCCTGCCAGCAGCGGGCGACGGTGCCCCGCAGCTCGGGGGCGACGTAGACGCCGGAGGCGACCGTCTTCTTGTAGAGCAGGACGAGCTTCCTCGCCGTGTCCTGGAAGCGGGCGGGGCTGCGAAGCATGAGCCCCCGCTCGAAGCCGGCCGTCGCCATCGCGACCTCCCAGCCCTTGCCTTCCTTGCCGAGCTGATTCGAGATCGGGACCCGGGCGTTGTCGAAGAAGACCTCGGCGAAGGCTTTCTTGTGGTTCAGCTTTTCGATCGGGCGCACCGTGACGCCGGGCGTGTCGAGCGGGACGAGGATGAAGGTGAGGCCCTTGTGGCGCTCGGAGCCGGGCTCGGAGCGGAACATCCCGAAGAGCCAGTGGGCGAAGGCCCCGCGACTGGCCCAGGTCTTCTGGCCGTTGATGACGAAATCGTCGCCGTCCTTGAACGCCGTCGCCTGGATGTTCGCCATGTCGCTGCCGGCGTTGGGCTCGGACCAGCCCTGTGCCCAGACCTCTTCGGAGGAGGCCATCTTCGGGAGGAAGCGCTTCTTCTGCTCCGGTGTGCCGACCTCCATGATCGTGGGGCCGAGCAGGAAGATCCCGTTCTGGTTGACGCGCCCCGGTGCGCCCGCCCGGTAGTACTCCTCCTCGAAGATCAGCCACTCGAGCAGATTGGCGCCGCGGCCACCGTACTCGACGGGCCAGGGGACCATGGCGAAGCCGCCGGCGTGGAGCTTCTTTTCCCAGCCGCGGTGAGCCTCGAAGCCTTCTTTCGTGTCGAAGGACGCGAGCTTCTCCTTTGGCGCGTTCGCGGCGAGCCAGCTGCGGGCTTCCTTGCGGAAGGCCTGTTGCTCGGCGGTGTAGACCAGGTCCATCTCGTTTCCTCTTCGTCTTTCGGGGCGGCCTAACGATCGAAGCGGGCGTCGCGCTTTTCGGTGAAGGCGTCGCGGGCTTCCTGGGAGTCTTTGCTGGTGTAGAGCTCGAGCGTGAAGCCCTGCTCGTAGCGGTAGCTCTTCTTGACGTCGACGACCTCGATGCCGTTCAGCGACTGCTTGCCGAGGCGCAGCGCCTTCGGGCTCTTGCCGGCGATCGCGCGGGCCACCTTCATGACCTCGTCGCGCAGCGCCGCCTTTGGCACGACCGACTCGCAGCCGCGCAGGCGATAGAGCTCCGCCGCCGTGATCGATTCGCAGGTGTAGAGCATGCGGCGCGCCTTCTGGACGCCGACGAGGCGGGTCAGATGCGTCGCGGCACCGAGGGCCCCGCGGTCGATCTCGGGCAGCTGGAAGGTCGCGTCCTCGGAGGCCATCACGAAGTCCGCGGCCCCGGCAATCCCGATCCCGCCCCCGATGCAAAAGCCGTGGACGGCTGCGATCGTCGGAACGGGGCAGTCGTACACGGCGGCGAAGCTGTCGTAGCAGCCGCGGTTCACCTCGATGATGAGGTCGCCGTGGGCTGCGAGCTCCTTGACGTCGACGCCGGCCTGGAAGCCCCGGCCTTCGGCCCGGATCACGACGCAGTGGACGTCGTCGCGGCGGCCGAGAGCCTCCATCTTCGTCGCGAACTCACGCCAGCCCGCACTCGTCAGCGCGTTCACCGGCGGCGCATTGATGATGAGCTCGCCGACGCCGGCCTCGACCGCGATATCGATCGCCATTTCGATCCTACTCCTTCGGACGCGGTGCGATCTCGTCGCGCCCGCGTCGATTGGTCCGAACGCCTAGCGACAGAGCCGCGAGAGCGTCTCCTCTGCTTCGCGGACGATCCGCTGGATGAGCACCTCGCAGGTCGGCCGGTCGTCGATCACGCCGGCGACCGTGCCGCTCGGGAGATAGCCCCGCATCGGGTCACCATCGGTCAGCGCGATCCGCGCCAGGATCGGCGCGTTGGCGGCGAGGATCATCTGGGCGTTCGACAGCTTCTGGTTGCGGCGCATCGCGAGGGCGCTCTTCAGCAGGTCGGGGATCGTCGCCCCCGTCTCCCGCCGCAGCGCTAGCGCGTTCTGGATCGCCATCACGAGCTTTTCGAGCGACCCCGCGTTTTCGAGTCGGCGCGACAGCTCGTTCTGGATCATGCGCTGCGGGAGTCCGTCGAGGGCCTGACTGACGATGACGTCGGAGACCTCTGCTGCCAGATAGCGGGCGAGCGTGGCGTCGGGGACGGGGCTCTCCCTGGTCATCAGGAAGCGGGTTCCCATCCCGATGCCCTCGGCGCCGAAGGCCAGCGCCGCGACGAGTCCGCGTCCGTCCTTGAAGCCGCCGGCGGCGACGATCGGAACTTTGACTGCATCGGCCGCCGCCGAGGCGAGCAGCGTCGTCGGCACCGAGCCCGTATGTCCGCCACCTTCGCCGCCCTGGACGACGATGATGTCGGCGCCGAGCTGCTCAGCCTTCACGGCGTGCTTCACCGCGCCGCAGGTCGGCACGCAGACCACGCCCCCGGCCTTCAGCTTCTTGATCAGCTCCGCGTTCGGCGCCCGGTTGTAGCCCGCCGCCCGCACGCCTTCGCGCAGGATCGCATCGCTGATCACGTCGGCGCCGGGCGCATCCATCAGGAAATTGACGCCGAAGGGCCGACTCGTGAGCGCCTTGACGTCGCGGATCGCGGCCGCGACCTGGTCGGGCGGGATCGTCGCGGCGGCGAGAAACCCGAACGCTCCGGCATTACAGGCCCCAGCGACCAGCGCCGGCGTCGCGACCCAGCCCATCCCCGTCTGGAGGATCGGGTAGTCGGCGCCGAGCAGCTCGGTGACGCGGGTCTTGAGGGAGTGGGTCACGGGGGGTGGGCTCCGGATCGGTGTGAAAGGCGCTGTGCGAGAGCGCGCTTGCTAGGCGGGGTTCGGCACTTCCTTGTTGACGAAGCCCTTGGGATCGATCTTCTCGCGAATCAGGCGCAGCTCGGCGTCGGTGGGCAGGCGGGTTTCGGGGATCTTGCCCTCGATTACGAGCTCGAAGCCGGTGTTCGCGATGACGTCGTCGACGCTGACGCCGGGATGGACCGAGCGGAGGCGCATGCGGTGATCCGGGGTCTGGAAGTCGTAGACGGCGAGGTTCGAGATCACGCAGCGGATGTCGTGGCCCCGGGTCGAGGCGGGGCCCAGCTTCGCGGCCCGGTCGTATCCGACCCCCGAAACGACGTCGACCTTTTCGACGAAGACGGTCTTCGTCTGGTTCGCGACCCAGTAGCTCGTGATGTGGGAGATCGAGTTGCCCGGCGCGCCGCGCATGCCGAGGAGCTGGGCCGTCGGCTTCGCGTGGGGGCCTATGCAGGCGAAGTTCTGGTTGCCGAAGCGGTCGATCTGGCTCGCGGCCATGATGACGTGGCGGTTGCCGTTCCAGAGGTGGTCGAAGATCGTGCGGAAGGGGAGCCAGGCCTCGACGACCGATGTTTCGGCGGGGCCCGAGACGGGGCTCGGGTTGTCGACGACGGTGCAGACGCCGTCGGTCATCAGGAGATCCGGTTCGAAGGTCAGCTTCGCGAGCCGCGCGCCTACGGCGGGCGCCGTGCCGAAGCAGCTTGCCAGGATCTCACCGTTGCCGCGAAACGCCTCGGCCGCCGCCACCGCGCAGATCTCCCCGCGTGTCGCCCCTCCGCTATTGGGTCCGGAGGTGGCTCCGGGGTTGGCTCCGGGGTTGGAGAGTCCTGCTTGCGTCATCGCTTGCGCACCGCCTTCTGGTACTCGGCCTCGTTCTCCAGGTCGAGGTAGGTCTTCTTGAATTCCTGCCAGGCCGCCGCGTCCTTGGCAGTCGCGGCATAGGCGCTCTGGAAGGCTTCGTCGCGGCCGTAGTCGGGGGGGCACTCGGTGAAGTGGGCGCCGCCGGGCGCTTCGATCACGCCGTCGACCATCGTGCGATTGATGATGCGCGTCTGGAGCGGCCCTTCCTTCGCCATGTCGCCGGTGTCGATGATCTTCTCGACGCTCATGAAGCGGCGCTTTGCGGCGCGGCAGAACATGTCGTCGAAGTACGGATCCGGGCCGAGGTACTGGCCGTTGCCGCGCATGTCGCCGCGATTCATGTGGATGAAGGCGACGTCGAGCTCGAGGGCCGGCATCGCGACGAGCTCTTCGCCGTCGGCACTTCCTTTGGCGGCATACGGCGAGCGCACGAGCTTGATGTCGGGATTGATGGCGAGCACGTCAGACCCGAGCCCCGCTCGGGTCGGTAAAAAGGGGAGGTGGTGGGAGGCCGCGAGCAGTCCCCACTGCAGCATGCCCTCGTCGAGCTCCGCCGCCTGGATCGAGCCCGCCTGACGGGCCTTTCGGAAATGCGGCTCGAGGGGAATCGAGTCGAGAGAGACGAAGCCGTAGACGAGTCGCTTGATCTTGCCCGCGTTGCACAGCAGACCCACGTCGGGGCCGCCGTAGGTCACGACGGTCAGGTCCTTCACGCTCGAGCGCAGGATCTCGCGCACGACCGACATCGGCTTTCGCCGAGAGCCCCAGCCCCCGATCCCGATCGTCATCCCATCGCGGAGCTCAGAGACCGCCTCCCGCTCCGTCGTGCGCTTGTCCATTTCCGCTCCATTGGTTCGCGTTCGGGGCCGCCCTGGGCCCGGTCATTCGGTCGGAATCGCTCGGGAATTCGATGGGTCGGCGAGCAGATCCAGCAGGCCGGCTGACGCCCGCGGCCCACTCGCCCGCAGCGCAGCCCTACAGCTCTCCCATCATAACGAGACGGTCCGTATCGCTCCACCCCTCGCTCGCTGGGCGGAGCCCTACTTCCCGTCGGCGAATCGCCGGGCCTGGCGAGCGGCGAGCCCGACGTAGCGGTCGGGCGTGAGGGCGAGCAGCGCCTGGCGCGCGGATTCAGGCAGCTCGAGACCGCCGATCAGGCGCCTCAAGTCGTCGAGCCCGATCTCCTGGCCGCGCGTCGCAGCCTTGAGCTTTTCATACGGCTCGGGGATGCCGTAGCGCCGCATCACGGTCTGCACCGCCTCGGCCAGCACGGCGGGGTTCGCCGCGAGATCGAGGGCGAGGCGGTCCGCGTCCACCGCGAGCTTCCCCATGCCCCGGAGCGTCGCCCGGATCGCGAGCAGCGCATGACCCAGCGCGACGCCGACCGTCCGCAGCACCGTCGAGTCCGAGAGATCCCGCTGCCAGCGCGAGATCGGAAGCTTCTCCGCGAGATGGGTCAACAGCGCATTCGCGAGACCGAGATTCCCCTCGGCGTTCTCGAAGTCGATCGGGTTCACCTTGTGGGGCATCGTCGAAGATCCGACTTCGCCGGCGACCGCGCGTTGCCGAAAATAACCGATCGAGATGAAGCTCCAGACGTCGCGCACGAAGTCGAGCAGCACCGTGTCGAAGCGGATGAGCGCGTGGCAGTACGCGGCCATCCAGTCGTGGGGCTCGATCTGGGTCGTGAGCGGGTTCCAGACGAGGCCCAACGATTCGACGAATGTCTGCGAGTGGGCCTCCCAGTCGAGCTCGGGGTAGCTCGCGACGTGGGCGGCAAAATTGCCGACCGCGCCATTCGCCTTGCCCCGGATCTCGACGCGCGCGAGGGCATCGCGCTCGAGGACGAGGCGCTGGCCGACGTTCGCGAGCTCCTTGCCGAGGGTGGTCGGGGTGGCGGGCTGGCCGTGGGTGCGGGCGAGCATGGGTTGGTCTGCATGGCGACCGGCCCACTGGCGCAGCTCGCCGATCAGGCGATCCATCTCAGGCAGCAGGATGCGCTCGCGTGCGTCTCGCAGCATCAGGGCGTAAGCCAGGTTGTTGATGTCTTCCGAGGTGCAGGCGAAGTGGATGAATTCCCGAGCCCGGGCGAGCTCGGGCTGTTCGGCGAAGCGGTCCCTCAGCCAGTACTCGACGGCCTTCACGTCGTGGTTCGTGCGCGCCTCGATCGCCCGGATCGCCGCGGCGTCGCTCGGCGAGAAATCCCGCTCGAGCGAATCGAGCCGATCGCGGGCGCTGGAGGAAAGCGCAGGGACCTCGCGGATCGCGGGATTCTCGGCGAGGGACTCGAACCAGCGCAGCTCGACGACGATGCGATTGCGGATCAGGCCGAACTCGCTGACGACGGGACGCAGATCGTCGAGCTTGCTCGCATAGCGTCCGTCGAGGGGCGAGATCGCCAACAGTGCCGCTGTCTCTGAAGCGCTGTCGGAAGTGACTTCGGAATCGGTCGTCATGCGTCTCCTCGCTCGAGGCTCGAGAGCCAGGCGCGGGCATTGCGAAAGAAGCGGATCCAGGGGCTCTCGTCGCCCCAGGTCGAGGGATGCCACGACAGCTGCACCGTCCGCGCGACGCGTTCGGGGTGGGGCATCATGATCGTGACGCGACCATCGGGGGTCGTGAGCGCGGTCACTCCGCCGGGCGAGCCGTTCGGGTTGGCGGGATAGCGGATGGCCGTCGCGCCATGGCCGTCGACGAAGCGCGCGGCGACGAGCCCCGCGGACTCGAGGCGCAGGCGGGCTGCGTCGTCCTGCCACTCGGCGCGGCCTTCGCCGTGGGCGACCGCGATCGGAAGCTGCGCGCCCTGCATCCCGGCGAACAGGATCGACGGGCTCGGCTCGATTCGGACGAGGGAAAGCCGCGCCTCGAACTGCTCAGAGCGATTGCGCACGAAGCGCGGCCAGTCGTCGGCGCCGGGGATCAGCGGTGCCAGATGCGAGAGCATCTGACAGCCGTTGCAGAGGCCCAGGGCGAAGCGACCCGGATCGGCGAAGAAGCGCGTGAAGCTGTCGCGCAGCGCATCGCGGTGCAGGATCGATTTTGCCCAGCCGCCGCCGGCGCCGAGTACGTCGCCGTAGGAGAATCCGCCGCAGGCCACGAAGCCCTGATAGTCGAGGATCCTGCGGCGGCCCGAGAGCAGATCGGTCATGTGGATGTCGTAGGCGTCGAAGCCGGCGCGGTCGAAGGCCGCCGCCATCTCGATCTGGCCGTTCACCCCCTGCTCGCGCAGGATCGCGATCGCCGGCCTGCGGCCGGCGATGAGGGCGCTCCGCGCAGGGGGCGCGATCGGTCGTGCCGATCGGGATGCCGTCGCGATGGGCTCGCGGGTGAGCTCCGCAGCGGGATCGAGGGTGAACGTGAAGGAGCTAGAGAGCCCGGGATCGGCCGGGTCGCAGCGCGCCGCGTGCTCTTCGTCGGCGCACTCGGGGTCGTCGCGCAGACGCTGCATCTGCCAGGTCGTCTCGGACCAGTCGCGGCGCAGCTCGCTGCGCGGGGCGTCGACCAGGATTCGGGCTCCGTCACGGATCAGGATGCGCTCGTCGCCGCGCAGCCCGCCCAGGGCAAATAGCGCTGGCATGAGTCCCTCGGCGGCAAATCGGGCACGGACGCCTTCGAGCTCGCCGCGGCGGACCTGCAGCATGGCGCCGAGCTCCTCATTGAAAAGCTTGCCGATCGATCGGCCCGGCAGCGACTCGAGGTCGATCTCGATGCCGGTCCCGCCCGCGAAGGCCATCTCGCAGAGCGAAGCGAAGAGCCCGCCGTCCGAGCGGTCGTGATAGGCGAGCAGCAGCTCATCCCGAAGGCAGCTCTGGACCACCCCGAAGAAAGCGCGCAGCCGCGCGGCGTCGTCGACGTCGGGCGGCTCGTCACCGAGCACGGCGTAGACCTGCGCGAGGGCGGAGGCGCCCAGGCGATTGCGGCCGAAGCCCAGGTCGACGAGCAGGAGGACGCTCGCGGGATCGCGGGCGAGCTCCGGTGTGCGCGCTCGACGGACGTCGTCGACCGGCGCGACCGCCGTCACGATCAGGGAGATCGGGGCTGTGACGCTCTTCTCCTCACCCGCCTCGTTCCAGACGGTGCGCATCGACATCGAGTCCTTGCCGACGGGGATCGCGATGCCGAGGGCGGGACAGAGCTCGAG
>JANNQH010000015.1:0-24208 GCA_031400655.1 Deltaproteobacteria bacterium
ATCTGTCGGAGCGAGCGATCGTTCAGATCCATCACGCGACGCCAGAGTACGCGGCGCGGGTCGATCGCGAGAGCATTCCCATGATGGATGTGATTGTCGATGAGCGCGGCGAGCAGATTGTTTGCCGACGTGATGGCGTGAAAGTCGCCGGTGAAGTGGAGATTGATGCGCTCCATCGGGATAACCTGGGCGTAGCCACCCCCGGCCGCACCGCCCTTCGCGCCGAGCGAAGGACCGAGCGAGGGTTCGCGCAGCGCGAGACAGACGGACTCACCGAGTCGCGCGAGTCCGTCGGCGAGCCCGATGCTCGTCGTCGTCTTGCCCTCGCCGGCCGGCGTCGGGGTGATCGCAGAAACAAGCACGAGCCGCGCCGGGGCGCGCGCCGGGCGCGGCCGACCTAGCGCCGCGAGATCGACCTTCGCGACGTCACGGCCGTAGGGAACGAGGTCGGATTCGATCAGACCGAGGCGAGTGCCGATCTCGAGGATGGATCGCGGCGTCGCCGCCTGTGCGATTTCGTAGTCGCTCCGCATGCCGATTGACGCCATCTCTACTGTCTCGCGCTGGCTTTCTCGGGATGCACAAGGGCGCGCAGCGCGTCGAGATTCTCGCGGACATCGGCCGGCATATGAGTGCCGCCCGATCCGGTCCAGCCGACTTCGGTCTCCTCTTCGAGCAGGCGAAAAGCCTCCGCGCCGATCGGGTCGCGTGGCGCCATGCGGATCGCCGTCTCCAGATAGAAATCCGCCTCCGAGACGAAGTCGTCGAGGCTCGTGCGGCTCTCGATCAACCCGAGCAGGTAATAGGCCTCGGCCGCGTCGCGGTCAGTGGCATTCGCGCGCGCCTCCAGGTAGCGGAGTAGCTGCGACGAGGCGAGCAGGTAGTGGACCAGCCCCTGCCGGTCGGTCGGGAAGACCGTGATCTGATTCGCCTCGTCGAGCAACGCCCGGGCCGACGCGAGCGATGCCTTCTCGGAGGAATCCTTCGCGTGAAGATCCAATGCCTGCTGCCAGCGGACGAGGTCCGAGCGCAAATTCGTCCAGAGGTCCGGCCGGCTCGCGAGCTTCGCGAGCACGGGCCGCGGTCGATCGAGGTCGTGCTTCACCCGAATCGCCACCGTCAGGTATTGGGTCAGGGGATCGAGCAGCTCCGCAGGATGCACGAGCGGCGACGCGAACACGGTCTCGAGAGTCGCGAGGGCGTCGTCGAAGCGGCGAGTCGCGATCTGGAGCTCCGCCCGTTGCGGAAGTGGAAGCTTCCTGAGCGTCTTTTCGCTCACGAAATCCCGAGACAGCGACGAATCCGCCGGACTCGGCAGCCCGCTGTGACACGCCACGCAGAAGCTCGTCAGCTGCCGCACATAGAACTGGGCGCCGTCGAGCTGCCCCGCCTCGAAACGCCGAAGCGATTCCTTCGACTCGCGCGCCAGCGAGCCGCCAAGGTATTGGATCCGTCGATCGCCCTTGCCGACATGACCGGCGACTTGTTCAGCGCGTTCCGCCAGCGTCTTCAGCGCCTCGCGAATTCGACTCTTGTTCTGAGGATTGCGGAAAGCTTCGTCGTCGACGCTCAGCGGGAGCAATACCTGCATGCTTGCGTAGATCGTCCGCATCTCGGCGCGGGCCTTTGCGCGATCGATCTCGGCCGACGCCGTCCGGGCCCCGACCCCAACGCCGATTGCAGCGAACCCGACCATTGCCAACATCGCCGTCAGCACGCGTTGCCACCCTGAGCCAGGCGGAATCCGCTCGCTCATTACCCACCCCCTTGCTGAGCCCTCTTCGCGATGACCCGATTCGCCGCCATCTTGACCGGAATGAATTCCCGACGCGTGTGGACGATACCCTTAGCCACGACGAAGTTGCACCGCGAACAGTCTTGACCGCGGGCATCGATAGCCTCTCGAAAGACGAGCTCGACATCCGACCGCGGCGCGAAAGGATCCATCGCGACCGACACCACGACCGCTCGCTCTTCATCCAAACGAAGGGACACGTCCCTCACTTGCCACGGATCTTCAATTCCCAGGAGTCGCGCATGGAGCGTTCGATCTTGCATCGCGACACTCTACCGAGCAGAAAGCCCCACGATCCAAGCCGGAAAGCAGTCTCACGGCGTCCCAGCCCCCCGAACAGGAAATCCGTTGACCCACAACGCGGCGTGGACCAGGGTGATGAAGCTGGACCGCTACGACCTGGCGTGAGGCGCCGGCGCGCAAGGCGCTGGCTGCGCGCTACAGTGGCATGATCAGCAGTTTCGCTTGAGGAGTCGTGATGGGCAGCAAGAGCCAGAAGCCTGAGGGTGGCATCGACATCGGCATCGGCAGCAAGGACCGTGCGGCGATCGCCGGCGGCCTGGCCAGGTTGCTGGCCGACACCTACACGCTGTACCTGACAACGCACAACTTCCACTGGAACGTCACCGGGCCGATGTTCAACACGCTGCACATCATGTTCATGGCCCAGTACACCGAGCTGTGGAACGCGGTCGACCCGATTGCCGAGCGCATGCGCGCGCTGGGCCATGCGGCGCCGGGCTCGTACGCGCAGTTCGGCGCGCTGACCAGCGTGCCCGACGCGCCGGACACGCCGCCCAAGGCGCTGGCGATGGTGCGCATCCTCGTCACCGGCCACGAGGCCGTGGCGCGCACCGCGCGCGGCGTGTTTCCGGCCGCCGAGGCGGCCAAGGACCAGCCGACGGCCGACCTGCTGACGCAACGCCTGGACATCCACGAGAAGACCGCGTGGATGTTGCGGTCGCTCCTCGAAGACTGAGCCGCGCGGCCCACACAAAAGCCTGAAGAGCCCAAAGTCCTTCTCGTCCACGGTTGCCATAAGGGCCGTGCATTTCTGGACCCGCGCCTCGAGATCTTCGGCGAGCACGGCTCAGATCGCTTGCTCGCTCCGGCCGGGAAGATAGGGTCCGCTGGATGCGAAGGAGAAATCAATGACACGTCTTCTCAGACTCGGCCTCATGAGCGTGCTGGCTCTCCAGCTCGGAGCCAGTCAACCAGGCTCGGTGTACGACTTCTCGCTGAATCGAATCGACGGGTCGAAAGAGTCGCTCTCGACCTATCGCGGCAAGGTCCTCATGATCGTCAACGTCGCGAGCAAGTGCGGCAATACGCCGCAGTACGAGGGGCTCGAGTCCCTCTTCAAGAAGTATCGCGATCAGGGGTTCGTCGTCCTCGGCTTTCCTGCCAACGACTTCGGGGGCCAGGAGCCCGGCAGTAACGCGCAGATCGCCAGCTACTGTCGCGCGACCTGGAGCGTCGATTTCCCGATGTTCGAGAAGATCTCGGTGACAGGAGATGACGCACATCCGCTCTACGAATTCCTGACGTCTCGACCCGATCCGATCGGCGGCGAGATCGAGTGGAACTTCCAGAAGTTTCTCGTGGGGCGTGACGGCCAGATCGTCGAACGAATTTCGCCCCAAACCCAGCCGCTCGACTCGGGCCTCGTCGAAAGGATCCAGAAGCTATTGGCGACGAAGCCAGTCTTGCAGCCGGGTGGCTGAAACGGAGACGCGGTTCCTTCTGACCGGGATGTCTCGCATGTCCGCGGGTCGTTTCGGCTGATGCGCGCGATCCTGGACGAATCCGAAAAAACGAGCCGCCTCAGCGGCCAGGATCTCGCGTTTCTCGCCTGGGAATCCAAGCATCGCCCGATGCACATCGCGGCGATGGCGACCTTCGAGATCGACCCGGGCGCAGTCATGCCGAGTCTGCCCGACCTGCAACGCATCCTCGCCGAACGCGTGCGGGACGAGTCCCGATTGCAAAGCGTGCTGACGAGAAGCCGATGGCGACGTCCGCGATGGCTGCGCGTGCAGAACTTTCGGATCGAGAATCACGTCTTCAGGATGCCGGACGAGACCCCGGGCTGTCCTCAGCGAGAAGATCGAATCGATTCGACCCTGAGGTCAACGCTCGACCCACGAAACCCGCTTTGGGAAATCTGGTTGGATTCCTCGGGCACCGGCACGCACGAGTTCATGCTGCTGATCAAGATCCATCATGCGCTGATCGACGGAATCGCAGGGGTCGCTCTGATCGAACGACTGCTGGGCGGAGACGCCGTGAGGCCGATTCGATCGCGACCTCCGAAGCGAAGCCGCCCGCCCGGCGGGTCGGCCATGCGTGCCGCGAGCAGATTCCTGCGCGACCAGTTTCGTGGATCCCCCCGGACACCCTTCAATGGGAAGGTTGGACCCGAGCGCCATCACCATGCTTTCGAGTTCGCGACGGCGGGCTTCGACTCGTTCGCTTCAAGTCTGGGCGCGACGCGCAACGATCTTCTGATCGCCGTCGTGGCGGCGGCGATGAAAAGCTGGCTCATCCGCGAGATCCATCCACCCGCCTCGAAGCTCGTCGGACTGCGCGCGTTTTGTCCCGTCAGCCTTCGCTCGGGACGCGATCGCGGGCAGTTCGGGAATCGAATCTCCCCGTGGTTCGTGGATCTCCCGATGGACGAATCGATGTTCAGGGATCGAGTGGCCCGCATTCATGCGGCAACCCAAGCGCTGCGACGAACGGGCGCCTCCCGCGGCGGCGATACCGTGGCTCGTGCGATCGAGCTGCTGGGGTCCTGGGTCGCGAAGCTGGGCATGGCCATCGCGGCGCGTCGGCGTGCCTTCAACATCGTCGTGACGAATGTGCACGGACCCAGGCGTCCGATCCGATTGATGGGTGGCACACTCAAGCGTCTGGTCGCGTTCGCTCCCCTCTTCCCGGGACAGCGAGTCAGCGTCGCCTTGGTGGAATACGCGGGACGCCTCTCGGTGGGCCTCACGGACGGCTGGAGCGGTCGCGACCAGGGCAGGCGATTCGCACAGGACCTGGAGGGCGAAATCGCAAGGATGCGCGACGTCATCTGACCGAGCCCGCCCGCGATGATCACCTCGGAGCGAAGCGGCCCCATCCGGATCAGTTTTGTCTATAAAAAAGTAGACATCATCTGACTTGAATCTTAGATTAGAGCCAGTGGTGCTGCGACGCGCATTGGGCGCGCGTGGTCGCACATCTCAAGCCGCCGAAAGGCGCAAACAGAGGAGAAACCATGCCGAGACAACAGGCACAGCCCGATCGCGCAGAGGCGCAAACGATCGCGAGAAGGAGCGGAGCCGTGAGCTCACTGATGAGCAGACCGAAGTTCCTGTTCTTCTTCGCGGCGTTTCTGTCCTTCGTCATGTCCGTTTCGCTCTTCTTCACCGGCAGTCGAGAGCAGGGGATCTACGTCGGCATCTGGGTGCCGTCGATTCTTTCTGCGGGGGCGTTGCTCCTGGGAGATTCTCGAGATGAGTGATGCGAACCTGCTGATGTTCGGCTGTGGCGTGAGCTTCATCGTAGTTTCAGCCGCCTATATCCATGTTCGGAGATTCTTCACATCGGAGCCGGTACGGGTCAGGATTGCGGAACCCGCCGATCCGATCGCTACGCGGAAGGGAAGGAACCTGGACTGAAGACGTTGGCCCGGACGCGGACCCCGGCTTTTTTTTGGAGTAGATCATGCTAGTCGCCTCTCTCATTGCGATGCTCGCCGTTTGCGCTTTTCCCCTCTCCGGCTTTGCTGAAGACTCTTTCAACGGGGAGGCAGTCGTTGAACACATCTTCGATGTTGCCGACACGAACGAAGATGGCGCCCTGTCCGCCGATGAATACGCGGATGCTCAATTGTCCGATTTCGGCCTCACTTTCGAACAGTGCGATACGAACCAGGACGGCAGCCTGGCATCCGGCGAATACCTCGACCTCTACAACGCACACCACGCCCCGGTCGACGAGAATTCGGACTAGGCGGGTATACGTATGCCGGTCGGCGTCGTTTCCATTCGCACCGCGGCCCTCGCCTTTGAGAAGATCTGCATGATCGTGCTCGTTGCTCTCCCGGCAGGGATGTCGCCCGGCGTTGCATTGGCCTACGAAGAGCCCGATTACTCGGTCGTAAGAAGTGAAGAGGGCTTCGAGCTGCGACGCTATGCAGCGTACCTCGTCGCGGAAACCGACGCGCCGGGCAGCTTCAGCGATTCCCGCAACGGCGCCTTCCGGCGCCTGTTCGATTACATCTCCGGCGAGAACGTCGCGAAGCAGAAGATCGAGATGACGGTCCCCGTCGTGACCTCGCGCGCCGAGGACATGGGCGTCAAGATCGAGATGGCTGCGCCGGTGGTGACGCAGGCTGCCGCGGAGGGCCGCACGATGCAGTTCGTGCTGCCGTCACGCTACACGCTCGAGACCGCGCCGCTGCCCTCCGACCCTCGCGTGCGCATACGCGCGCTGGACGAGCGCTGGATTGCCGTGCGCAGCTACTCGGGCACGTGGAGCGAGCGCAACTATCGAAAGAACGAGGTGGCCTTGCTGGAGCATATGGAGTTCGCCGGCCTCGTCGCCACCGGACCCGCCAGCTTTGCCGGATACAACGCGCCGTTCACGCCGTGGTTCATGCGTCGTAACGAGGTGATGATCCCGGTGCGACAGCCAGTCCCCTAACGCACCTGTGGCTTGCTCGTTAACGCCGCGCTCACGCTCTACGTGAGGCTCGTCTCGTTGGTGAGTCAGACCACAGCGAACTCGTCTCCGGGACGTTGGCCTCGACCGCAAAAACCCTCAGCCCCCGGCCCTTCTCGGAAAGCACGGGCCGCGGGCAGCTCGCGGCATGCCCATCCATCCCGATGCAAAGATCCATCGGTGCATCCTCTCCCTGGGTGTCGCCGGTCGCCCGAGTCGAGGCTGTCCGGGCCATGGAGGCACCGACCTTCATATTCTCAGAGACTCGCGTCGCTGCGCGTAGACGCCATGAGCCTGTGAAGCGCGATCAGTCGACGCGTCGCTGCCGCGCCTCGAGGCCGAGCAACAGCAGACCCGTGAGCGCGAGGATGCCCGTGCCCGGCTCGGGAATCGGCGTGAAGCTTGAATTGGCAACCGCAACGATCGCGCCCGTCAGGTCGGCAATCACGAGGTCTTGCGAGAGCACGCCCGCTGCGGCAGCGGTGAGCGTCAGCTCGAGCCCATCTACCGTCACCGTCCCGTCGAGGCCGATGCAGGGATTGGTGACCGAGCAGGCCTTATTGATGGCGAAGATCGGAGCCGACTGAAGGTTGAAGCTCGGAGAGAGCACGTTGGCCAACACGAAGCCCGCGCTGGCATCGACAATGAAATCGGTCAGGCGGACGGTGTTCGTGGTGGTCAGGTCGAGGACCGAGCCGACATGAAAGATCCGGGTCGAGGCGGGGTCGAGATCGACCGAGGTCACGCTGTAGAAGAGGATCGGGCTTGGCAACGCTGGAATAGTGAAGAAATTCGCCGTACCCCCCGGGGTCAACGAAACGCCCAGGCTACTCAGCGTGCCGAATGAGGTGATGTTCAGCTGGGTCGCGCCGTTCACGACGCCGATCGGCGTCGCGGATGCAGCCTCCTGGATGCCGGCCAGCAGTCCGAAGCAAATAACGAACGAAGATAAGAGCTTTCGCAACCCGGTGGCTCCTTCGATAAAACGATTCTTGTTCTTCGTGGTTCCGACCTGCGGGTAGTGGCAGAAAAAAATCGGCGTTTGCAACACGGTTTCCGACGGCCGGCCCGGAGTGAGTCGATCGCTTCCCGCCCGTGTCGGATCGCCAGAAATCGCGGCGTGGCGGCCCTCGACCCGGAGCGGCGCGATGAGGCTCGCGGGATGAACCAGGTGGGACTGTGGTGCTGGAAGAGGCCGAGAGCGTGTCGCACGAGTTCTGCTGGCGCGATCGAGTTCGAGCCTCCGGGACGCGGCGCCCTGCAAGCTGCTCGAGGATATGCTCGGGCGCGGCGCGCGCCGGGCATTACCGCCTACCGGTCGTTACCCCAGCGCGGAAGTGATCGTCGCCGCCCGGTCGGTTTCCGTCGCCGCTGCAGGATCCCCATGGATGATCCGGGCGAGATGTCGCCCGAAGCGCCACATCACCCACAGATGGCCGTAGGCCTGGGTTCGCGTATAGATCCACCAGGGCAGCCGGGGTCCGAAATCGTGGACAGCGGCCAGCGCGCCGCTGCGGTCGGGGATGGTGCGAAACTCGAGTCGCGGGAAACCGACGGTCTTGCCTGCCAGAAGGCCGCCGCTCACCTCCAGGAGCGCGCGGTCGGGACCGCTGCGATCGGGGCGAAAGGTCAGCTCGAGCAGCGGCCATGGAAGTCCGACGGCGAAGAAGCGCAAGCCGGTCTCGTTCCGGGCGACGCGCACGAGCCCGCGCAGGCCGAGCGGCAGCCAGGCCGCGAACTCGGCGGTCAGCCAGAGGGCATCGCGCCCGGCCGGAAGCGGCAGTCTCTGCACCGAGCGCGCTGTGGGCCGTTGGCCCAGCGACTCGGCACGCAGCGAGTCCGCCAGGGCCTCGGCGAACGGCTTGCCGGGGAGGCCGAGCTTTTCCTGCAGCCAGCGGTCCTTGGCCACCATGGGATGACGCAGGCTCTGAATCAGCGGGGCAACCAGGGCCTTCGGTGATTGGGTCACCATTGAGACCCACAGGCGGGAAAGCCCGGGCGTAATGAGCGGAATGGGGATCATGAAGCGGCGCTTGCCCATCACGCGCGCCGTCTCGCGCATCATGTCGCGATAGGAGAGCACATCGGGGCCCCCCACTTCACAGACGCGGCCGGTCGTCTCCTCGAGGTCGAGACAACGGGCCAAAAGCTCGACGGCGTCGTCCAGTGCGATGGGCTGGGAGAGCGAGCCCGTCCAGCGTGGGCAGATCATGGCGGGGAGCCGGCCCACCAGCCGGACGAGGATCTCCAGCGACGAGCCGCCGCGCCCCACCACCAGCCCTGCACGGACTGCCGTGACCGGTACGCCGTAACCGCCCATCACCCGCTCGACCTCGAGACGACTGGCCAGATGTCTGGACAGCCCCTCTTCGACCTCGGGGACCAGACCACCCAGATAGATGATGCGCTTTATGCCAGCACTTCCGGCGGCGCGTCCGAAGTTGTCCGCGAGCAACAGGTCGAGGTCCTCGAAGTGGCCCTGGGTCAGCCGACTCGACGGCATCATCGAGTGGACCAGGTAGTAGGCGACGTCGACGCCTTCGAGGGCCTTTTCGGTCTCGTAGAGGGAAAAGAGGTCGCACCGCCGCCAGCGGACGGACGGTTCGAGTGCCTCGCTCGCTGCCGCGGGCTCCTCGCTCACACCGCGCCCGAGCGCCACGACCGCGTGACGCTTCGAGAGGACCTGGATGAGGGAACGACCCACGAAACCGGTCGCCCCCGCCACGGCCACGCGCCGGGCCGCGACCCGCGGCCGTACGCCGTCGGCTACGGCGGGGGAGGGGGTCGCCTGCTGCGCTGCGCCGCTCATGGCTCGCTTCCCGCACCGCCGCGAACGTTGTCCCGCGAGAGGCCTTCTGCGCCGGGATGAGCGCATGCACCTGCCGTCCCCAAGCCTTGCTTCCGCGAGGCCCGCCGGGTCGACGGAATCTGCGCCGCGACCAAACGCGGCAACCGCGGAGGACGAGGTCGGGTCGAGAAGATCGCTCGCGCAGATCTAGACGCGTCACCCATTCGATCGATCTGCCGTCGTATGGAGCCAACGAAACGAAACCGCCTCGTCGAGACTCGCCGGGATTCCTGTATCGATCGAGGAATACCGGGGCTCGAGTCCGAGATCCTGCCATACCAGGCCACGGCGCACCGGGAGATTCAGCAGCCAACCGCGGACCGTGTCGGAGGTGTAGAGCGTCGGGCGCTTGCGCCAGGCGAGAGCCGCCTCGAGCACCGTCGCGCCCGCAATCGCCAGCGAGGATGGCAGCTGCAACAAGCGCATCGCCGGATAGTACTCGTCGAGCACGCTGAAGAAGCCGTTCCAGGTGCTTGGATCGTCGTCTGCAACCGGGGAAGTTCCCGTCCAACCGCGTGCAGCGACCTCGACGAGTAAGTCGGCGGCGTCGTCGACGTGCAGGTGCGAGTAGACGTTTTCCCCGGATCCCGGGAACAGAAGGAACCCCTTCTTCAGCTGATCGAACAAGAAGCTGCGTGCTCCGTAGACATGGGGAAGTCGGAGGATGGCCAGCTCCATGTCGGGCGATGCCTCGCGCCGCAGGCTCTCCTCGGCCTCGACCTTTGCCCTTCCGTAGCCGATCTGGGGACGGGTGGGCGTCGACGCGTCGATCTCGGAGTCGGTGCTCCCGTAGACCAGCAGGCTGCTTGCGAAGACGAAGCGTTTCACACCCGCGCGTGTCGCGGCCTTCATCAGCTCGGCCGAACCGTCCACGATCGTTGGACGCAGACGGTCGTAGCTCTCGAACGTAGCGCGCGCCGCGAGGTGGAAGATCGTGTCCACGCCCTCGACCGCACGGGCGAGACTCTCGGGGCGAAGCAGATTCCCATAGACAAAATCGGCTTCGAGATGCGAAAGCAGACGTCCTCGTTCTGGCCGTCGCACCATGAGCCGCGGCCGCAGACCGCGGCGAACCAGTGCGTGGGCAACCGCGTAGCCGATGAAGCCCGTAGCGCCCGTGACCAACACCCTTCCGAGGTCTCGCTTCGGACCCGGTTCCATCACTTCTGCGCCATGAGTCGATCTCCGGTTAGGCGGCGAGCATAGCCGGCGATCCGTGGCTCGGCAGAAAGGGGCGGCGACAAGCGGCTCGATTCACGACCGCGGCATCGATCACGCTGGCCGGACCCTCGACCTCGCTCGGAGAACGGTCACTGTACGATGTCCTTCGCCCCGACGAACTTGCCGCCCCCCGATGGCGCGGACATAGTCCGAATGCGCCCTACAAGGCTGCTGCGGCAGCCGGAGAATTAAAGAAATGCGAATCGCTACGAGCGCCTTCGCGCTCATGTTCATGGTCGCACCGATCGCACTCGCGGGAGACGGACACAACGCCGGATCGATCGTGAGTCAGATCTTCGAGTCGGCTGATACCGACGACAGCGGCTCGCTCGACGCTGACGAATACGGCGAAGCGGGCCTGGCCTCCTACGGTACCCCTTTCGAGGACTGTGACGCGAATGCCGACGGCGAGACGACCCTCGAGGAATATCTCGACCTCTACGCCCGCCATCATCCGCATCCCAGCGGGATCTGACTCCGATTCCGAATGTGAACCATCGAGGTGCGATGACATCGGATCGCACCGATCCAAGGTCCTGTGAGCCTCGCTCGCAGGACGGAGAACGAAATGAACCAGAAAAACAACCCTGAGAGCTCGAACACGACCCGGCGACAATTCGCCCGCATGACCCTGGGCGTCCTGTCCATTGCGGTGAGCGGCGTCGCGCTGCCCAGGCCGGCGAGAGCAGATCATCACGCGGCCGGCGAGCAGGGGACGCCGGAGCTCGTCACAGACTTCGAAACGAACAAGCTCCTCCTGTCTCAGACACAGTACGTGGCGATCTCGGTACAGGATGGCAAGCGGTGCGCGAATTGTGTGCTGCTGCTCCAGCGCGAGGGTGACTATGGCCGCTGCGGTTTGTTCCAGCAGGGCCAGGTGCCGGTGACGGCGTATTGCACGTCCTGGATCAAGAAGCCCGGAACCTGAGATCGCGCGGGTCGGTCGCCGACGCATCGCTTGGCGCGTGCGCTCAAGTGGATCAAGCAGCGCGACCCGCGACCGCCGGGCTTCTGTCGCGATGCTTGGTCATCGGAGGCGACTGTATCGGGCGTGCTCAGGGAACTCGGGAGAGTCCGTGGTCGCAGGAATAGGACATGATGATCGCGTTGGCGGGGGTGCGGGAAACGCACTCTGCTACCGAGCAGGCCCACGCGAGGGTAATCCGAAAGGAACCAATTGCGATCTCTGGAGCGCCAAACCCGATCAGGCCTGCCCGAAGGCTACCGCCCCCGTCGGCAGCGGAGTCACTCGTCGTGGACAGGGAGCGGGCGGCGTAGTCGTGCCCGCCATGGCTCATTGGTTGCGGCTGATGATGGCCGCCGTATCGATGAGCTCTTCGATCAACGCCAACGCGACCTGACCGGAGGTTGCGAACGGATCGATCTGCGGCGTTTCGGAGTACTTGAGCACCGTGCTGAGATTGACCTTCCCGAGGTTGACCGCTCCCATCCGCCATCCTGCAAAGCGGCGTTGGTTGATCTCCGCGTAGTCGAGCAACGTCACATCGCGATGCCGCGCGTCTCGGAGCAGGTTGCCGTAGAGACGATTGATCGCTTCGCGACCGCCCTCGAGTGCCTGAAGGAAGACATTGCCGGTCTGGCATACGCATAACACACCGGTTATGCCATGCACAGGATTGCGAGATCGCGCCGCGGTCAAGATCTCCTCTATCAGTTCGCCTCCGATCGACTCGACCGCCCGGCTTGCGTATAGGAGTCGTACCAGCATAGTGGGTTCCTATCTGCCTTTTTCCATGAGCGCCAGGAATTCGCGGCGCAGGTTGGGATCCTTCAGGAAGCTGCCGCGCATGACGCTGTTGACCATCTTGGAGTCGACGTCCTTGACGCCACGCCACTGCATGCAGAAGTGGTCGGCACTCATGACGATGGCGAGTCCATCCGGTTGCATTTTGTCCTGCAACAGGTCGGCCAGCTGCGTGACTGCCTCTTCCTGGATCTGAGGCCTCGCCATCACCCACTCGACGAGTCGGGCGTACTTGGAAAGACCGATCAGCGCAGAATTCTCGTTAGGCATGACCCCGACCCACACCTGGCCCATGATCGGGCACAAATGGTGGGAGCACGCGCTGCGCACCTTGACAGGTCCGATGATCATGAGTTCGTTGAGGCGGGAGATGTTCGGGAACTCTGTCACTGGCGGCATCGGTACGTAGCGACCGCGGAATACCTCGGTGACGAACATCTTCGCCACGCGGCGGGCGGTGTCCTGCGTGTTGTGATCGCTGGAGGTGTCGATCACCAGCGCCCTCAATACATCCCGGAACTTCGCTTCGACCTCGTCCTGGAGCGCTGCGATCTCACCAGGTTCGATGAAGTCAGCGATGCTGTCGTTGGCGTGAAACCGTTGGTCTGCAGCCAACAGACGCGCGCGAATTCGCGTTGCTACCGGTAGGTCTATATCGTTTGAATCGTTGTCGATACTGCGCGGCACGCGCAACTCCTCGAACGCGACGGAAGGAAGATCCTGGTGTGGTCTCGGCATGGATGAGGCAGCTCATCCGCGCTGTCTCCAGCGAGTCGGCGGAAGATAGGCTTCCGGAGCCCGTGGGCAAGGAACGATTCTGTCCACTGATCTCCTCTGGCCTCGTTCAAGATTACGAAATGCGGTGCAAACAGGCCGTATTGACGGGGCGGGGCTGCTTTCGTTCGACTGGGACGGCGAGCGCTCGTGGGCCAGGCCATCAAATGGTTTTCTCGCCCCCCGGCAGAGGGCAAGCTGTCATTGTAGGCCTGGCTCATGAACGATCACGACACGAAATCCGTTCATCCGAGACTTTCCGCGCTGGGACTCCAGAGCATCGCGGCGAGCATCCAGAAGAGAAGGGATCCTCGGGCGGTCCAGGCCAGCGTCCGGATCCAGTTCGTGCGGACCAGCGAGGCGTGCGCGTTCGAATCGAAGCCGCCCGCCAACACGTCGTGCAGCGGTACCTGGATCAGGAACGTCGATAGCCAGATCACCGCGAGGAGTCCACCCGCGACCAGGAATACGGGTCTCCGAAACGTCTCCCCGCCCGTCATCCAGAGCAGAACGCCGGTCGCGAGCTCGATCAGCATCATCGGCCCGACGACTGGCCCGATCCGGCTGACGTGCATCTGCTCGTAGGCCACGAAAGCCTCGGTCCCCACGCTCGACATCAATGGGTATTGCACCCGCTGCACGAGCCAGCAGAGCCCCACCAGATACCACGTGGAGGCAAAATGGACGAGAAGGAGCAGCGACGTCATGCCATGCGTGTCCGAGGCTCTATTAATCGCGAGCAACGCGGTAATCAGATACTAACCCCCACGGAAAATCAGGGAAGGAGATCGAGTGGTTTTCCTTCGCCTTCGTCGGATGAGAAGGCCTCGGACCCAACTCATCCAGGGCCAGCTCGCACGCAGGATCGGCGAAGGCTTCATTCAGCTCGGCCGAGGCTGGCACTCGGGACAGACGTAGACTCGTCTTCCCGCCAGATCGAGACGACGAATTATTGCCTCGCAACGTCGACAAGCTTCGCCTGCCCGAGCGAAAACCCAATGCCGAGCACGCGTCCAGCTGACGCCGCTCTTTCGCAGGGCCTGCGCGCGGCGCGGTGGCTGGGTCACGCCCGCCGTGCGGTAGGCGCGGCGTGGGATTCTCAGGATCGCTCGGGCCAGACCCCGTCGCTCGATTGCGCTCAGATCGATGGGCCGTCTCACTGGATGCAGCCGCGCCTCGAAGCAGATCTCGGATCGGAGATAGTTCCCCAGGCCAGCCACGAAGGATTGATCGAGCAGGAGCGCGGCGAGCGCGCGCCGCGCGAAGCGCGGCTCTGCTTGGCGCAGCTCGAGGCTCTGGGCTTCGAGCGCGGAATCGAGCGCGTCGGGTCCCAACTTCGCGAGATAGGGATGCGCCGCGATTCCAGCCTCGTCGAGCACCTCGATCTCCGAGGCACTGTAGAGCAGAGCCCAATTCGAAGCGGTCTGAATAGCAAGACGAAGCTGCCTGCTCGTGTGAGGCCATACGCCAGCGGGTCGCAGATACCAGCGGCCATAAAGCTGATTGTGGCTGTAGACAGTGAGGCCGTTGCTGAATCCGATCAACATCGCCTTGCCGCGGGGACGAACGAACCGAACTTCCTCACCCCCGAGGAGGGCGGAAAACCGTTGCAGCGCCGGGAAGGCAAAGCGCACTTCGTCGACCCGTTGCCCTTCGAGGGAGGAACGCAGGCCATCAGCCATGCGGGCGATCTCGGGACCTTCGGGCACGGTCGCTATTCCTCCTTGCGCGTCCAGCGCGTTCGGTTGCTTAGGCTCCGCTCAGGACACTTGCTTCGAAGGCGTCGAGGCGGGAGCTTCGATCGCCGGTTGGCGGATCAATAAAAATCAAACGCTTGCCCTCGACCCTTCGCTCGATTCGAGGGCGAGCCCCGCAACTCGGGAAGCGGATCGACGAGTGATTCTTGAAAATCACCTCCGTCATCCGTGTCACGCCCCCGAAAGGCGAGCGCTGAGCATTTTTCGCCGCAGGTATGCATATTGCTCGAGCAGGGGCAGCCCTTTCGGACAGACGTCATGACAGCCCATCAAGCCGACGCAGCCAAAGACGCCGTTCTCGTCGGAGACGACATTGAACCAGTCCTCGTCCTGGCGACTGTCGCGAGAGTCCCGCATGAATCGGGCAATTCGGTTGAGACCCGCTGCACCCAGGAAATCGGGATTCACGTTGGCGACGCCGCAGCCTGCGATGCAGCAGCCGCACTCGATGCAGCGCTCCCCCTCGTATATGGCCTGTGCGAGATCGTTGTCCATCCGCTCCTCCCGCGAGGTCGGATCGAAGGGAGCGTTCTCGTGGATCCACGACTCGACTCGCTCGGCCATTCCGCGAAACCAGATTCCGGTATCGACTGACAGGTCGCCGATCAGCTTGAAGACCGGAAGCGGTTGTAGCTGGATCCGGTTCGGCAGCTCCTTGGTCAGGGTGCTGCAGGCCAGGCGGGGGCGGCCGTTCACGATCATTCCGCATGAGCCACAGATCGCCGATCGACAGGCGAAATCGAATTGCAAGCTCGGATCCTGCTCCTCTCGGATCCGATTGAGAGCGAGATAGAGCGTCATGAAAGGCATTTCTTCGAGCAAGAAAGTCTGCATGCGCGGCTTTACATCAGGCTCTTCCGGGTTGAAGCGGAAAATCTCGAAGCTGAGCGTGCGCGGGGTTTCGAGCTGAATCACTTGCGGGCTCATTCGTTTCGCTCCGGTTGGATGGGTCGTTTTTCGTGGCTCCGCCAGGCGCCCCAGCGCATCCGCGTGCCCATTGCCTCACTCGTCGGAAGTGCGCCATGTCGGCGCATGGCTGCCGGGACATCCGTGTTGTAGGTCTCGATCGACTGCTCCATGGGTCTCTGGAGCGATTGGCCGTAGCCGCGATCGCCCGGCGGAAGATCGATCAAACCTACAGGCTCGTAGCTCAGCACGGGTGATTTCGCGTCCTGGGGCCAGCGCGCCAGGGTCCGATTCAGCCAACGTGCGTCGTCGCGTGTGGGATGATCCGTGCGGCAGTGGGCACCGCGACTCTCGGTCCGCTCGAGCGCAGCGCGCGTCGTGATCAAAGCGAGCTTGAGCATGCCTTCGATCCGCAGCGCTGCCGCCAGCTCTGGGTTCGACCCTGGCGCGCGGCATCGCAGCCCGACCCGAGCGATCTTCTCCCGCTCGGTCTCGAGTTCCATCAGGGCCTGCTCGAGCTCGGAGCCGTTGCGGAAGACGCCGACCTTGCGATTCATGATCTCGCCCATGGCGTCGCGGATCTGGTAGACGTTCGCCCCGGTCGATGGTCGGTCGAGCCAGGACTGCAGTCGCTTTTCGGCGTCGACTAGAAACGCCGTTGCGATCTTCGTGTCGACCGCGAGACTCGTCGCCGCAGTGAACTCCGCCACTCGCCGGCCCACGATGCGGCCCGCTACCACCGTCTCGGCGAGACTGTTGCCCCCGAGCCGATTGAAGCCGTGGAGATCCCAGCAGGCCGCTTCGCCCACTGCGAAGAGTCCGCGCATCCCGTACGCCTCGCCGTCCTTGTTGACGCGCACGCCACCCATCGAGTAGTGCTGGATGGGCCGTACGGGAATCAAATCCATGGCGGGGTTGATGCCGTTGAAATCACGACAGATATCCCAGACCTCGCGCAGCTTCGTGCGGAGATGCTTTTCTCCCAGGTGACGAAGGTCGAGCCAGAGGTGAGCGCCCGAGGGACTCTCGACGCCGCGGCCCCGCTTGATCTGATCCATCATGTGCCGCGACACCACGTCTCGGCTCGCCAGCTCCTGCTTCTCGGGCTCGGCTTCAAGCATGAAGCGCTTACCCTCGCGATCGAGCAGGTAGCCACCGTCTCCGCGGCATCCCTCGGTGACCAGGATGCCGCTCGGGACGAGGCCAGTCGGGTGGAACTGGACGGCCTCCATGTTTCCGAGCGGAACGATGCCTGTATCGAGAGCAAGCACGGCGCCCGATCCCTCGTTGATCGTGGCGTTGGTCGTATACCGGCCGTAGATACGACCGTGGCCGCCGGTCGCGATCACTGTCGCCTTGGACAGCCA
This sequence comes from Deltaproteobacteria bacterium, assembly GCA_031400655.1. GTDB lineage: Bacteria > Myxococcota_A > UBA9160 > UBA9160 > UBA4427 > UBA4427. The sequence goes on from JANNQH010000015.1 coordinate 17,147, forward strand.
CGTCGACAGTCGGCCCGTACGCAGGCAACGGACGACCGCCCCCCAGCAACGACCGGCTTCGTGAATCAGACTCACCGCCTCCATTCGATCGAGCACCTTCACGCCCAGCCGGACCACCTCGCCGTCTACGGCATAAAGCACGGCGTGGCCGGTTCCCGCTGACGCATAGCAGGCGCGCCACTTGGCCGTTCCCCCGAAGTCGCGGTGCATGATGAGTCCAGCCTTCTCCTCGGGCTCGTCGATCTCGACTTTCTTGCCTTTGATGAAGTAGGTGTTCTTGCCGGGACGAACGCGCGTCCAGGGCACGCCCCAGTGCGCCAGCTCGCGCACCGCGATCGGCGCCTCCTCGGCGAAGATCGTGGCAACCTCCTGGTCCGCACCCCAGTCCGAGCCCCGCACCGTATCGAGAAAATGCCAGCTCGGATCATCTCCTTCGGCCTTTACGCAGTTGCCGAGCGCCGCCTGCATACCGCCCTGCGCCGCGCAGCTGTGGCTGCGGCGCGGCGGCACGAGGGAGAGCAGCGTCACGTCGTGTCCCGCGATCGCTGCCTCGATCGCGCAGCGTTCACCGGCGAGTCCCCCCCCGATGATCAAAGTGTCAGTGGTCTGGATTTGCATCGGATTCAATTCCCCAGCAGGAACGCGAACGGCGGATCGATCCACCCGGCCAACACGATCAGCGTCAGAAGACCAAGGCCGAGGAAGGCGAAGAGAACCACATGTTCGATGCGCCGCAGAGTCGGTCGACCGAGCCTGGATCCGATTCCCCACTTGACGGCGAATCGATAGAGCCCGGTGCTCGCGTGAAACTCGACTCCCAGAAGGAGCAACGCGTAGAGCGGCCAGAGGCCTCCCGCGACGCGTGCCTGTGTCGACACGGCTTCGATGCCGGATGTTAGGCCGAATAGGTCGGTGAAGACATCGAGTGCAATCAGAACGAGATGGAAGCTTCCGAGAACGAGCAGGAGCATCCCGGTCCAGACCTGCCAGATCCAGAGCGACGACTCGACGTGGGCGGGCATTGAGCCCTGAGCCGCGCGCAGGGAACCCGTCACCTGACGCATTCGACGACGATCGCGAATCTGTGCCGGGATCTTACGGCTGGCCATCACACCGTGGATCACGAAGAGCGCACTGATGGCGATCACAGTGGGCTGCGCGATATAGAAGTCTTCGAGGCCACCCGCGAGTGCATCGAAGCCGCGAGCACCTGTCAGGATCGTTCCAACCAGAAACATGTGGCCCCACATGAAGCCCGCGAGCGCCACGCCGCTCAGGCCGCTGATCAGCTCGTAGCGGAGCTCGCGCCGCGCCTCGACCAGTGTAGTCACAGAAGCGCGGCGAGATCGCTGACGGGAATCAGGGATCTCTTCAAGAGGCGATTTGAAGAGATTCGAGGTCGACATGATGGGAGTCTAGGATCGTATGGCGGCTATTCAAGCTCGGTGTGGTGATCCGTCTGGAGTACCTTAGATCGTGATTCCCTCCTGCTCGCATACCAGGGCGAGCAAGGACTCCAGACGAACGCGGGCCTCGCTCGTGCCGTCCGCGAGGCGTCGATGCAGCCGTGCATCTGCTTCGTCCCGCACCTCGCAGGAGCGCGAGTAGCGCTCGAAGGCGACCAGCCCCGATACCAGCGACGAGAGATGATTGGGACACTCGCATTCGATCCCCGTGGCGACTTCGAAAAGCTTGGCCAGCTGGTCGTCATCGAAGCGTCGGGCCACCGCACCGCCTTCGAACACCGCATCTTCGCCCTCGCGCACGGGCAGTGCGTCCTCGGGTCGATGGCGCGTACGCACATTCTCGATCATGAGCAGATCCAAGAGAGCGCGGCGCAGCTGCTCGAGCCGAATCGGGGTCTGCACGAGCTTGGCCCCGGACTGCGCGAGGCGGGCCAGCGCGTCGCGCTGCGCAAACTGATAGAGAACGACGACGAGCGGAGCACCGGGCAGGCTGCGGCAGGCCTGGACGAAACCGAGCGCGCTCGAACCCAGCGCATCGAGGTCCAGGACGACGATCTCGCAGGGCTTGCGCCGAACGGCGTCGAGCAGTGCCTGGCGCTCCTCCGCTGCGACCGCGAGCTCAATTTCGGGAAACGCGACGGAGTTCGCCCGCAGCTGCGCCTCGAGGCCAGGCGCCATCAATCCGAGGGTCCACGGCTGCCCCGCCGCCGACGCATCCGTCTGCCGGCGCGGACGATGGCGCCCAAGGTCCGCAAGCTTTTCGAGCCGCTCGCGAAGGACCTCGTCCGGCAGGTTGGCGACCTTCCCAATCGACTCGCTGGAGTCGACCAGGGCTTTGAGGAGCTGGAGCCTTTCGACCGTGTGGGCATCGTAGCGTCGCCGTCCTGAATCCGTGCGAGACGGTGTGATTGCGCCATATCTTCTCTCCCAGGCACGAATGGTGTGGGGATCCAGTCCGGTCAACGCCGACACGGTTCCGATCTGGTAGTTGTGCTCGGTCTCCATGGCGGACTCCTGCGTCATTCGGGGCTTTCCTCGTTTGGGGTCTTGCGGGCCGATAACCAGCTTTCACCGTATGCGCGAACAAGCAAGCTGTCTGCTCGATCTCGTGCCGGCTGCGTCTCGACGGGCTGCCTAGCGCGAATTCGAGGTGGCAGCCTGCTTCGCGACCGGCGATCTCGTTCGCGTGGTGCTCATTCGAAGTTGGACCCGCATGCCACCTCCGCATGGCGGGAGACGTCGGAGTAGCACGATCGGGATCTCCCGCTCGATGCGCTCATACACCTGATAAGGCGGAATGCGTCGACGGAGAGTCTTCCACAGCTCCTCGCGACGGTGATCCGGCACTTGTTCGGCTTTCGCCAAGAAGCTTTCGCGTCCGATCTGAACCGTGGCCACAGCGTTGGAACGCAGGTTGAGCCACCACGCGGGGGGACTCTCGCTGCCTCCATTCGAGGCCACCACCACGAAGGACTCGGCGTCTTCGGGATCGGGAATGTAAGCGAGCGGCATGGTTCGTATGAGTCCTGTCTTCCGACCCTGCGTCGACAGCAGCAGCATCGGAATCCACGCAAGTCGACTGCCCAACCTCCCCGCGCTACCGAGGTAGATCGACTTGTGGACCGCGCCGAAGAGCTTCCAGAGATTTTCGACCGGATTGATCTGCACCGCTGACAGCAGACTCATCGTGAACCCTCCTCGACTCCGTGACGCATCGCTATCGCTCGACGCGGCTTCGGGCTCGCCCCGTCCCACGCAGGTAGACCGTGGCCGCCATACTGAAGGCAGCAATCACGTTCGCGACAACGATCCGCTCGAATCCGAGCTCGCCGACCCACGAGACACCGAGCAACAACATCAGGACAACGAACAGCGCCTGCAGACCCAAGAAGATTCCGCTGACGCCACAGACGATCTGAATCGGGAGCCCAATGCCCCGGCGACTCAGCGTGTACTCGGCAGAAACGGCTGCCGCCGCGACCATGATGAAGGTTGCTATGTGGAGCATGGTGTATCCGAAGACGAGTCCTGGTCGAATCGGTGCATCCAGCACGAATCCTTCGCCCCGAAATAGTACTCCGCCGAGTGCGTTGGGCGTGCCGAGAACATGCCCGGCCAGCGCATCGACCATGAGCACGTAAAGAGCCACGATGGAAGCCCCCACGAGCCCGACAGGTACGGCGGCACCGAGATAGGGCATTGCCTCGGTTGTCATGAGATCTTCATCTCTGCTTTTTTCGAGGGCAGTCTGCGAACCAGGTTCAACGATGGAAGGTGTCATGAGTATCTCCTTGATTGATCGAACCTACGAAAATCGGCCGCGGCCATCGGTGAGAGCCTGTCGCAGCGGCATGCAATTCATTCCCAAGTCCCCGACGGCGCGAGCGCTCCGATCAGTTCGAAGTACTCAGGCGTCGTCGTGCAGGTGGACGTGGATATAAGTCGTCCCGGCGCCCTCGAGCTTGGGCAGGTAGACGATGGTGATTGGCAATCCTTGATCCTCATCCGACATCCAGTCGGCGAGGTCATCCTCGTACTTCCCGCGTCCGTAGTCGCCGTGATCGAAGGTGGCACGCGAGCCACTTTTCTCGAGCTCCCGCGTGTCGCTGCTCGGCCTGCCGACTACCGCCTGCTCGCTCGCCACTGCATCTCGATCAAAACGCACCGGACGCCACCTCCCGCTCGCCTTCCTGGATCGCGCGAACGATGCGCTCGGCCACGCGATCCGGGGTCAAGCCGATCGGCAGCTTTGGTGCCACGCCGGCGATCGGCCGCTCCGCGAGGCCCGTCTCCGTGTGGGGTGGTCGAAGGTCGATCACGTCGATATGCCGCCTCCGCAGCTCCTTCGCCAGCGCCTGGTCGAGAGCCGTGAGTGCCGCCTTGGTCGCGGAGTAGAGGGCCATGCCCGGCATCGGCCGCTCGGCCACCACGGCGCTCACGTTGGCGAGAAAGCCTCCCTCGGCCAGCTCGGGAAGGGCGGCGCGCGCAAGTCGTAGGGGCCCGATCAGATTGGTCGCCAGCAGCTCGTCCACGACCGCATCTGTGAGCTCCTCGACGTCGCCAAATGCCACCACGCCGGCTGCATTGATCACGCCGTCGAGCCGACCGTACGCGGAGAGCGCGTGGTTCACGGCGGACCTGCAGGCTTCGCTATCGGCGAGATCGCCAATCACGCGCGGGCCAGGTAGATCCAGGGATGCGATTCGATTCTCGTCTCGGCCGAATAGCACTAAATTTGCCCCGGCCTTTTCGAGCCGTCGGCCGATCTCGCGACCCAGGCCTCCGGTGGCACCGGCAAGCACAATACTGGCTTCATTCAGATCTCGTTTCATGCATTTCTCCCTTCGAATCGAGACGCATTCATTGATTTAGCGCCAAGCGGACACTCCGATTCGTCTCGCGGCCACCGCCGATCGACTGTGCAGCTGAGCCTCTTGATTCCTCTGTCCATGCGGCGTCGAGCAAATCCAGTAGTCTCCCGAGACGCTGCCGGTTCCGTTTGAAGTTGGGTTCGGAAGCTCAATGAAGACCCACCTGATCGCGTAATTCGCGGGCAGCCTCATTCTCTCTCAAGACGGCGAGAGCCTGCATCTCGATTTGCCGAACCCGCTCCCGACTCACGTTGAGCCTTTTCCCGACTTCAGCCAGGGTCTGGGACTTTCCATCGACTAATCCAAATCGCCATTCGAGGACGTGTCCTTCTCTCTCCGACAGCACGGGAAGCAGAGCTCGGAGAGCTCGCCGCAATGCGTTGCGGTCGAGTTCGTCGCAGACTGGCGGGTTCCCCGAGTGGGCGAGCGTCTCGCCCAGCGTGATCCCCTCTGCTCCACCGACTGGCGCCTCGAGCGAGATCTCCGCGCAAAGGCTTCGTCGGAGGTCGTCGACCTCGTTGATCGAACTCGCCACGGCTTCAGCCAGGATGAGATCCGAGGGCTCGGCGAACTGACTAACGCGCAGCTGGCGCTCCAGCTGCTTCATCTTGCGCTGCTGATCGAGCAACGGGCTCGGCACACGAATCAAACGCGAGTCGTTTTCGAGGGCTCGCATCAACGCCTGCTCGATCCACCAGACGGCGTAGGTGGAGAACTTGTAGCCGCGGGTATGGTCGAACTTCTCCACCGCCCGAATCAGGCCAAAGCTCCCCTCTTGGATGAGGTCCAGCAAGGGCAGACCCTGGCCGCGATAGTTCTTCGCACAGTGGATCACCAGCCGCAGGTTATGTGTGATGAACTTGTTCTTGCTGTCGGTCAGGTGAGTGAGCGCCTCGCGGGCACGCGCTAGGATTGCACTCAAGGCTTCCACGCCGCCGACCTCGTCCGGATCGGCGCTCTGGGGAAGCGACTCGAGCACCGAAATCAGCTTGGGAAGCGCGATGTGCGCCTCGCTCAGCTCGTTGGCCAGCTTTGCGCGAACTGTTTCCAGGCGCTCGCATGAAACGCGCGACTTGCGCGCCTTCTCGAATCTTGCGAGGCCAAGCTGTACGACGGCGAGCCGCTCATCCATTCTCAGAGACCAATCGGTCCCGCTCGAGTCCCGATGGAAGTGGCTGAGAATGCCCGACACGAGTCCCCGCTCCTGTCGATCGCGCCACTCTCGAATGATCTGGCGCGCCGTCTCGGGCACGCTCGTCACCTCTCGACGCAAGGTCTGCTCGGCGTTAGCCATCGCCTCGAATAGCGCGTGCTGTTCTGCCTGGGACAGCACCGGGGTGTCGCGAATCTCGCCGAGAAAGCTGTCCAGAATCCCTCGGTCGGGGCTTTCGGTTTCTTTGCTGCTCTCGCGCTCCGACATGAAAACGGTCATGACGTTGCTTCCTTTTCCTAATGGCTCCCCGGCGATCCGGAGAAGCGATTGGTCTCCAACGACTTTCGGATCATCGGCATTTGTATATGTAATGTCAAATAAAAATCTAGATAAATAGTGAACAATTTTTTAATCCCCAAGGGGGTTGCGACTTCAGGGCGAATGGAAGCCTGCAGGCTGAGCTCCGTTGGCCCGGAAGGGGGCCGAATGTCGGGCGCGGTGGCTGGAAGGTGAAACAGCTGGGGTGGTGCCTTCGGCGGAGCAGCGCGCACCGGCTGGGAGCTGCTTGTGGGGGGGCCTCGGCGTGGGCGGAGAGCGGGATCATGCTCGCGCTTCAGCGGCACTCGGATTCAGAGGGGCCGAATCTCTCTGGGGGTCGGCTCGGGAGCCGCAACTTCATCGCGAGCCGCTTCGCCTGCAGCCCGAGGTTGTCCCCTGGTTGAGCGAGCTCCCCGCGTACAGAGTGCGGACTCGCAAGGAATTTTCCGGAGCGCCGTACGCCATCCTCTGAGTCCGCGTCCGGGCTCATCCCGTGGTTTTGAACACGACGTGGCGCGACCGTGGCGCCCGGCTCTACGCGGGCCTTGTCCCCGGCGGAGCCATCGACGGCAACCGTTTCCACTCGATCCCAGAAACGTCAGACTTCGCCGGTCTCATCGGCAGGCGTGGCCATGACCTCGACGCGCAAGGGCAGATACTCGGGCCGTCGCAGGAAGGGGAGTCGGCGGCCGTCGCTCGAGTCGACCCGCTCGCCCCATTCGATCGGCCACTGAGAACTCCGTCCCAGAAACTC
>JANNQH010000016.1:0-3256 GCA_031400655.1 Deltaproteobacteria bacterium
GTCGATCGGGACCTGCGGATGGCAGCCGGCGGGAAAAGCACCGAAGGCCCGCACGCCGTACTCCTCGTACTCGCGCACCATCTTGCGGATGCCTTCCATCCCGTTATTCGGATCGACGCTGCCCGACGGAATGAAGCGATCCGGATGCTCCTTGAGCGCCCGCGCCGAGACGTCGCCGCCGACGCCGATCAGTCCGCGCTCGATCCCGTACTTGTCCATCTCGTGGAGCGTGATGTCGATCGGGTTCGCCGCGCCGTAGAGCTCCTTCGGCACGTGCTTGAACATGTACTCGACCGGGAAGTCGTAGCCGTCGCGGGACTGGGCGTCTTTGAGCTGCTTGCGGATGAACTCGTACTGCGAGAAGTCGCTCGCCGGGAATCCGATCATGCAATCGATGATTCCGACGTTGCTCGGCATAGTCATGGAAAAAGGGCTCCTGGAGTGCGCGGCGCTGGTTGAACGATCGAGACATGGTAACGCGCTCGCTCCGGATGTCGGGCGTGCGACCTCGTCGATCTGCCCGCCTCGGAGACCTCGGGAGACAGCTCCCGACGTCCATCAATTCCCGCCGCCCGTCCATCCGGAAGCGTCGACCGTGTCGGCCAGGGCTGCGTTGAGCCGAGCCACGGCCTGCTCGCTGTGGAGGTTGTCTTGATAATCGAAGTCGAGGGGCAGGATCGATTTTGCCGCCTCGATCCGTGCCTCGCTCTTCACGGCGCGCGTGCCGTCGCCGGAGGGCCCGAGCGACTAGTGGTCGACGACGTAGCCCGCGCGCTTTTCGGTCTTCGGGTCGATGTCGTCGATCCCGCCCGAGGCACGGCCGCGCACGATGACCACCCGACTGTTGCTTGCCGGTTCGACGCGCACGCTGCCGCGGATGTGGCCCAGGCTCTCGGCGCGTTCGCGCTGCTTCTCGACGCCGAGCAGGGCGCAGCCGGGATAGAAGCCGATAGAACCGAGTAGAAACAGGCCGACCACCACCGCGAGAACTCGTACGTTTTCGATTCGCATCGCTTCGAATCTCTCGCGATAGATCGCGGTCCATCATCGTCCGTGGCGGACAGAGTCAGGCGACCCCAGCAAATGTCGGACACCGCGGCGGGAGTGGCCCCGAGTCGGCTGAAGGTCGGGAGCTCCGCGAGGGCGTCGACGCTCCGCGATCCCTTCGCGCGAAAATCGAAGGTGTAGTTCGACGGGACGAACACATCGTCGACGATCGCGTCGTGGCTGCCGGTGCCCGACATGCCAGTCGGATTCCAGCTGTCGAGGACGCGCGCTTCGCGCGAGGGAAAGAAGGCGCCGACGAGCTGCGGAAGTCCATCGGGGGCGAGCCGCGGCTTGCCCTCGTCGAGCACGAGCCCGCCGGCCCCGAGCGGGTGCGACAAGGACCTCGCCCTCATCGATGCGGCCCGACAGCGCGCGTTCGACATGCTCGCTGCGATCCGGGGTCGCTGGACGAAGCGGGAACTCGAGCGTCAGATTCGCAGAGGTGAAGCCCTGCGCGCTGCGTCCACACGAAGACAGGCTTCAGCGGCGCTGAAACAAATCCACCCGACCGCCGCGGCGGAGTTCAAGAACGATTACAGCCGCGAGCTTCTCGGACTTCCCGAAGGTTACTCCGATGCCGGTCTGCACGGGGCGCCGCTTGCGGTCGCGATCGGGGGCGAAGACCGAATGACGCTCTTCATCTGCTCGAGCGGCGAGCACGGCAAGACGCAGCGTGGCGCGCTCCCGACGGGTCGGGTCGACGGGATTCCGTGGCGGTGCCGGGGGCGGGTCGACCTTGAAGGCATCGCCTGTCCGCGAGCCCGCGGCCGCACTAGCTTTCGGACCCAGAGGTGAATCCATGCAGACCCGCGCCGCAGTCCAGGCCGAGCTCGTCGATCGCGCCCGCGCGCTGTCTCCCCTGATCCGTGCCCACGCCGACGAGAGCGAGCGCCTGCGCCGCCTCGCGACGCCCGTCGTCGACGCGTTCCACGACGCCGGTCTCTTCCGCATGCTGCAGCCCGAGTCGATCGGGGGCTCGGGACTCAACGCCGTCGAGGCGTCGCCGATCCTCGAGGAGGTCGCCTGTGCGGACGGATCGGCGGGCTGGAATCTCGCGATCGGCGCAGGCAACAGCGCGTTCCTGGCGCTGCTCGAAGATCGCGGCGCCCTCGAAGCGCTCGTCAAGCCGCCGCGAGCGTTAGGCGCGGGCTCGGTCAATCCGATGTCGCTTCGGCTGACTTCCGTCCCGGGCGGCTACCGCGTGGCGGGAACGCTTCGCTTCGCCTCCGGGATCCACCAGAGCACCTGGCTCGTGGCGGGCGGGCTCGTCGTCGACGACGGCAAGCCGCGGCTCGCCCCCGACGGACTTCCGCAGCTCGTCGGCGCGTTCTTTCCCTCGCGTGAAGCGCGCGTCCTCGACAGCTGGAACCCGACCGGCATGTCGGGTACCGGCAGCCATGACGCGATCGTCGACGACGTGTTCGTCCCGTCGAACTACACCTTCGACTTTCGCGCGAAGGGATCTCGGAGCTTCGACGCCCTCGCCGAGCTTCCGACGTTCAGCCGCCTCGGGGCCACGCTCGCCGCGGTGGCGATCGGGATCGCGCGGCGGGCGTGTGAAGAGCTGATGCTGATCGCGCAGACGAAGCCCGCGATGATGAGCATCACGCCGCTGCGCGAGACGCCGCGCACCCAGACCGACGTGGCGCGGGCTCACGCCCTCGTCGACGCGGGCCGCGCGCATCTCGAATACGTCGCCGGCGGCATCTTCGCGCGGATCGAGGACGGCGCGACGCCGAGCCTCGAGGATCTCGCACGTTTGCGGCTCAGCTACCTGAGCGCGACCGAGCACGCGACCCAGGCTGTCGACCTGATGCGCAACGCCGCCGGCATGACCGCGGTCATCTCGGGCAATCCCCTCGAGCGCTGCTTCCGCGACATCCACGCGCTTACCCAGCATCTCGCCATCTCGACCGCCCACTACGAGCGGGTCGGCAAGGCGCTGCTCGGCCTCGACATCGGATCGGGGCAGCTGTGAGCGAGGCGCGTCGATCTCTTCAGGTGCCATCTCTCCCGGGGCAGGCTCGTGTAGATTCAGCGTGACGCGCCCGCTCGGGCACCACGGAGGACCTTTGAACAAGCAACGACCGACCGCCCAGACCGATCATTCCCACGGCCCGGATTGCGATCACGACCACGGGCATGACCATGATCACGCGCACGCCGCCGAGACCTACGTGCGCCCCGAGCCCAAGGTCAGCCGCAACGA
>JANNQH010000017.1:0-1529 GCA_031400655.1 Deltaproteobacteria bacterium
GGCAGGCGGCGAGAGCGACAAGGTCGACGCGCCGGCGACGTACGCTGCGAAGGCTCGGACGGGCAGGCCGTTCGGCCCGTACTCGAGGTGGCGTGCGACAACGGTCGCGAGCGCGGGCCGTCCGCCCGGAACCGGCGGATCGACGACGTTCTGCTGGTTGGTCGTGATCCGCTCCCGCCCGAGCGCGTCGAACCAGCTGCGCGTCGAGAGGTAGCCCTCCGGCGCATTCGGCTCGCGCCGGCGGATCTCGACGGAGGAAAGCTGCGCAATCAGATCGTTCGCTGTGGAATCGCCGTAGGCGTAGTGATATTCGACGGTCGCCCCGAAGCCCGACGTCGCACCGCACGCCGTTCCCGGCGCGAACTCGCAGACGGGACGGCCGAGGGAGTCGTGAACGGTGCCCGCCACGTCGCCTGCCCCACGGCCGTGGAGACCGACGGTTTCGATCCGCTGGCCGGTGCGGATGTCGAAGCGGCTCTCGATCCGGCGCTCTGCGGCGGCCCCGCCATTCGAAACCGAAGCCGTCTCGCGCACCGGATGAAGGGCGAACTCGCCGTCGAACTCGATCACGGTCGGCGCCCGCGACTGGCCCGTCACCGGCACGAGCACCGACGTGATGTTGCCCGGGCCGACGAGATCCCCGGCGTCGTACTCGAAGAGCTTGAAGGCGAAGACATCGGGCGCGAGCGAAATCGCGCTCTGCTCGCTCGTCAGGTTGCCGCGGTCCGTGGATCCGACCGCGAGCCCATCGTAGGCATGCCGGATCACGGCCGTCGTCTCGAGCGCCCCCGCCCCATCGACGTGACGGGTCACGATCTGTGCCGGTCGATCCCAGACGGGGCGGAGGGCGCCCGCGGTCGGCTCGGCCCAGGTCGTATCGACCTGCTTTTTTCCCACGACCATCGACGTGCACAGATCCTCCGAGCTGCCGGAACCAGCGCACGCCATCGAACAGGTGGACTGGATTCGCGTTTGCGGATCGGCCGCGCCACTCGCCAAGAAGATCGAGTTGCGATGGACGACGCACTGGCTCGCGCCCGCCCCGAACTGGGGGTAGAGAGCGAACTCTTCGACCCGTTGCTCCTGGAGATAGACCTGGGTCCGCAGTCCGTCCGGCCGCGTGCGCCAGTCGTAGAGCGTGCGCGAGAGCAGGTCGACACCGCCTGCGTAGACCGACTCGGCCGCGATCCTGCCCTTCAACGCCGGCGATTGATGAAAGTTGATCTCCCGCAAACTCCCGATCTCGGACGGTCCGTCGAAGGCCCGCGTCTTCGCGAAGCCGAGGAACTCCCGGGCGAGGCCGTCGTAGGCGCCGTCCTCGTATTCGAATCGCTGGACGAGCTCGTGGCCGGCCGCGAGACACGGATTGCCCGCGAGACTCGACCAGTCACTCGCTGCGAGATCGCAGAGTCCGTCGGTTCGCCGAATGCCCGTCACGAGCCAGGTGACGAAGGGAAGTCGGGGCGCCGTCGAGGGCGCGGGAACGAAGCGGCTACTCGGCGCATAATGGAAATGGGTGACGCCCCCGA
>JANNQH010000018.1:0-5818 GCA_031400655.1 Deltaproteobacteria bacterium
CCTCGCTCAACAGAATTCGATCGAGCGTCAAGACGTCGGCGTCACGCTGCGCGTCACGCCGCAGATCAGCGAGGGCGACACACTGAGGATGGAGATCTTCCAGGAGCTTACGGAGGTGGCGGAATCCACCGCCGCCGGATCGGTGGACGCGGTCGGTCCGACCCTCTCAAGCCGCAAGGTGGAGAATACGGTCGTCGTCCACGACGGCGAGACGGTCGCCATTGGCGGTTTGATCAGCGAGGTCTATTCGGACAACGTCAGCGGCGTTCCCTGGCTCGCGGACATCCCGTTCCTCGGCTGGGCGTTCAAGACCAAGAACAAGGACCTGCGAAAGATCAACCTGATCGTCTTTCTCACGCCGCATATCGTGCGCAGCGCCGAGGACCTCGAGCAGAACACGATCCGCAAGCGGCTCGAGCTCGAGGACGCGACCGACGAGGAGCAGCGCAAGCATTTCCCGGAGCTGGCCAAGATCGACCGCAAAAGTTCGTCGGGCAGCTTCGCCGCGGCGGACCAGCTCGTGCGCCAGGCCGAGCGCTACCCCGTCGAACGCATGCAAGAGCTCGAGCAGAATCAGGCGGCCGACCGCGAGAAGCGCGCCGAGAAAGTCCGGCGCGAGGCCGAGGCCGGCGTCCAGCGCTACTCGATCCAGGTCGCGACCTTCTTTGACGAGACCGAGGCGACCGAGCAGCTGGTGACGCTGATCGACGCCGGCTATGACGGCAGTCTCGCGTCGTCCGAGTCGGACGGCCGCGTCGTCTTCACGATTCAAGTCGGCCCCTTCGAAGATCTGTGGGAGGCCGAGCAGGCCGCGCAGACCCTCGACGAATCCTACGGCTTCGAGTCGGCGGTCACGCTGCAGAAGCGGGAAGAGCCGTGATGGGCGCCGCCGAGGGCAGCCTAGAGCTGGGCGAGATCCTGCTGCGACAGACACGGCTCACCCCCGAGCAACTCGAGCGCGTGCGCGAGCTCCAGGGCGTGAAGAACGAGCGGCTGACGGATCTCCTGCTCGAAGAGGGACTCCTCAACGCCGACGAAATCCTCGCGGCCGTCGGCCACCAGCAGGGTCTGGCCGTCGTCTCGGCGATCGACCCCGCCGAGATCGACGAGACGCTGCTCTCGATCGTGCCGATCGGTTTCGCCAAGAACAATCGGGTGCTCCCGCTCGGCTGGGCGCGGGACGGGGTGCTGCGCGTCGCTGTCGCCGATCCCCTCGCGGTCGGGCCCCTCGATGATCTGCATCTGCTCTTCGATGGCGCGGAGCTCGAGCTCGTGCTGGCGCGGGAGGCGGTGATCCTGAATGCGATCAACATCGCCTACGACCGGGGCGTCACGTCGACGGATCAGCTGGCGGAGGCGGCCCACGACGATCTCGACACGCTGGCGACCGAGATCTCCCACGAGCCGAAGGACCTGCTCGATTCGGCGGACGACGCCCCGATCATCCGGCTCGTGAACTCGCTGCTGCAACACGCGGTCAAGGAGCGGGCGAGCGACATCCACATCGAGCCCTTCGAGCACGAGGTGCGCGTCCGCTTCCGGATCGACGACGTGCTCTACGAGCCGATGAAGCCCCTGCCCCGAGCGCTGCAGGCGCCGATCGCCTCGCGCATCAAGATCATGGGCAATCTCGACATCGCCGAGAAACGCCTGCCCCAGGACGGGCGCATCCGGCTCAAGATCGCCGGGCGCGACTACGACGTGCGGCTCTCGACGGTCCCGGTCGCCCATGGTGAGCGGCTCGTGCTGCGGCTGCTGCCCGATACCCAGGAGCTGCTCGACCTCGCGAAGATCGGCTTCAACCCGACCCAGCTCGCGGCCCTCGACCGGATCATCAAGCGCCCGAACGGCATCTTCCTCGTGACCGGTCCGACCGGCAGCGGCAAGACAACGACGCTCCACGCGGCCCTCTCGACGATCAACGGCCCCGACAAGAACATCATCACGATCGAAGACCCGGTCGAGATCACGCAGGCGGGTGTCGGCCAGATCGAGGTCAACCCCAAGATCCACCTCTCCTTCGCGACGGGCCTGCGCGCGATCCTGCGCCAGGACCCGAACATCGTGCTGGTCGGCGAGATCCGCGACAAAGAGACCGCCGATATCGCGATCCAGGCGTCGTTGACGGGCCATCTCGTACTCTCGACGCTGCACACGAACGACGCGGCGAGCGCGCTGACGCGCCTCGTCGACATGGGCGTCGAGCCCTTTTTGGTCGGTTCTTCACTTGTCGCGGTGCTCGCGCAGCGGCTCGTGCGCGTCCTCTGCAAGAGCTGCAAGGAGGCCTACACGACGACCGATGAGGAGCTGCGCGAGATCGGCATCAAGCCGCCGGGCCGGCCGGTCACGCTCTACCGCGGGGTCGGTTGCCCGGCCTGCAGCCAGACGGGCTATCGCGGCCGCATCGGCATCTTCGAGCTGATGCAGATCGACGACGAGATCCGCGGACTCCTGACCCAGAACGTGGACGCCAAGACGATCAAGGCTACGGCCATGCGCAAGGGCATGGGAACGCTGCGCGCCGACGGGGCGCGCAAGGTGCTCGCCGGGACGACCTCCGTCGCGGAAGTCATCCGCGCGACGGAAGAAGAAGGCAGCGCCGCGCAGGTCTGAGTGCCCGCAGCCTGTGTCCCGCGAAGCCGAGTCGGACGAGCTCGGGAATTGAGAACGGAGACGACGCGTGCCGGTGTATGCCTACAAAGGCGTCAATCAGGCGGGCCGCCCCACCCGGGGCACGGTCACCGCCGAAGGACCGCGCGCCGCTCGCAGCAAGATGCGCGCGACGGGCGTCTTCCTCACCGAGCTCAGCGAGTCCGAGGGCGATGTCGCAGCCACTGCCGCGGCGGCGCCCAACCGCCGTGGCCTGAACCTCGAATTCAATCTCCCGGTGCGGATCCCGGCCCTCGAGAAGTCGATGGCGACCCGCCAGCTCGCGACCCTCGTGAACGCCGGCGTGCCGCTCGTCGAGTCGCTGACGGCGCTCGTCGAGCAGACGGAGCACCGGGCCCTGAAGGCCGTCTTCGCCCGCGTGCGCGAGCGGGTGAACGAGGGCAGCACGCTGGCCGACGCCCTCGTCTCGACCGGGCGCTTCGACAATCTCTACGTCTCGATGGTGCGCGCGGGCGAGGCATCGGGCGCCCTCGACGCGGTGCTGTTGCGGATCGCGGATTATTCGGAGGACTCGGTCCGACTCAACAACCGGGTGCTGTCGATCCTGACCTATCCGCTCTTCATGCTGGCCTTCGCGGGCGTCGTCGTCGGGGTCATGGCGACCCTCGTGCTGCCCCAGATCACGCAGCTCCTGATCGACCAGGACATCGAGCTGCCCTGGTACACGAAGGCCGTGATCGGCTTCTCCGATCTGTTGCGCGGCTATTGGTGGCTGCTGATCCTGCTCATCGCCGCCGCCGCCTTCGGCTATCGCGCGGTCTCGCGCACGAAGCGCGGGCGGGAGGTGCTCGATCGCTTCTGGCTGCGGATGCCGGTGATCGGCCGCGTGATCCGTTTCCTCGCGATCGCCCGCTTCACGCGGACGCTCGGCTCTCTGCTGGCGAGCAGTGTCAATATCGTCCAGGCCCTCAACATCGCACGCCACGTTTCGAACAACTCCGTCTTCGAGGCCGCCTCCGACATGGCCCGCGACGCGATCCTCGAAGGCGCCAACCTCGCGAAGCCGCTGCGCGCGTGCGGTCAGTTTCCCCCGCTCGTCACGACGATGGTCGAGGTCGGCGAACGGTCGGGCACCCTCGAGAAAATGCTCATCAAGGTCGCCGACACCTATGAAGAGCAGGTCGAGACGAGCGTCACGCGTCTCACGTCGCTGCTCGAGCCCGTGTTGATCCTCGTCATGGTGGGGATCGTCGGGATCATCATCATGGCCGTCCTGATGCCGATGCTGCAGCTGACGGAGAGCATCGGTTAGTCCACCCCGGGCTGCGCCCCCCGGCGCAGACCCTTTCGGAGATCGCATGAACCGTTCATCCCTTCCCCCTCGCCGCCCCCGCTCTCGAGCGGGCTTTACGCTGATCGAGATCATGGCCGTCGTCGTGATCATGGGCATGCTGATGGCGACCCTCGCCGTCGGCATCGCGGCCCAGCTCGACAAGGCCCGCATGAGCAATACCAAGGCCCAGATCCTGCGCATCGAGCAGGCGCTCGAGTTCTACCAGCTCGACAACGCCCGCTTCCCGACCGTCGACCAGGGGCTTGCGGCGCTGGTGACGCGACCGTCTTCGCCGCCGGAGCCCCGCGCCTACGCCCCCGCCGGCTACATCAAGGAAGACGCGCTCAAGGATCCCTGGGGTCAGCCCTTCCAGTACCGGATTCCCGGCGAGCACAATCCGCAGACCTTCGACATCTGGTCCGTCGGCCCGGATGGCGTCGAGGGCGGTGACGACGTCGCCAACTGGACGACGACCGAGAACGGCTGAGACGCGGGCTCGGACGGGCCGGGCGGCGCACCGCACCTCGCGAAGGAGAGCTCCGAAAGCCGCCATGACCCAGACCGCGCCCCGCATCCGCGCATCGCTCGACGTCCCCCGTCCGCCGGGCTTCACGCTGATCGAGATGATGGCCGTCATCGCCCTCATCGGAATGATCTTCGCCCTCGGCGTTCCGCGTCTCTCGAGCTCGCGCTGGCGTGCCCTCGGACAGGCCGGCGAGTCGATCGCGGCGAGCCTCGAGTTTGCGCGCCAGCGGGCGGTGATGACGGGGGTGCCCCATCGGGTCCTGATCAATCTCGAGGACGGCGGCTGGCGAGTCGAGTGGCTGGTGCGCGAAAACGAAGCCTTTGCCGCCGTCGACGCAGAAGCGAGCGGGTCCGACGGCCCAGGGCTCGGCGCGGCGCTCGGCGCGCAGCCGGGGAGCGATGCCTCGGGCGAGCCCGATCCCGACGCGCCGATCGATCTCCACCCGCCGATCGCCGACGACCGCGACTACCATCCGATCCCCAATCGCCAGCTCGGTTCCTTCAGCTGGCTCGACGAGCAGCTCTACTTCGTCGGCCTCGAGAGCGCTTCGGGCTGGATCGAGGGCGGCGACGTGCAGATCGTGTTCGAAGCGGACGGCACGACCGAGCACACGCTGCTCGAGATCGCCGACGCCGACGAACGCCACATGACGCTCGAGATCGAGCCGCTGCTCGACCGCATCCGCCGCCGCGACGGCCCGGCCCGCTCGTGATCCGCGCAGCCGAAATCCGCTGCCGCGAGCGCGGCCTGACGCTGCTCGAGGTGCTCGCCGCGACCATGATCTTCGCGCTCGTGATGACGGTGCTCATCGGAACGAGCACGACCGCGGTCCACCGCGCAGGCCGGTCCGCCCGCCGACTCGAGGCGAACTACGTCGCCGACGCCGTCGTCGCCGACCTCGAGATCCAGATGCGCAAACGGATCGCGCCCGTCGTCGATCGCAGCGAGTGGACGGTCGCGGGGGCGACCGAGGACGAGAAGTACGTGATCCGTCTCCAGAATCGCACGATCCAGGAGGCGCTCGCCGCCCCGGCGGAGACGGTCGCCGACCAGCTGGCGGCCGACGCCGGAAATCCAGCCCCTGCCCTCTCAGCGTCCGGCGCGACCCGGATCGGCGGCGCGAGCGGCATCGGAACACTGCTCGCAGGCGAGCTCCCCGAGGTCGCCAAACATCTCCGGCAATACGACATCGAGGTCATCTGGGAAGGAGCTGACGGCCCGGAATCCATCACCCGCACGACCTTCGCCTTCGATTGGCAGGCGGCGGAGGTCGAGTTCGCGGCGCTATTCGAGGCGGCGGGGGGCGCCGGCGAGGACGCTGGCGATGAGGACGGGAAACCGGATCTCGG
>JANNQH010000019.1:0-4270 GCA_031400655.1 Deltaproteobacteria bacterium
GAAGCCGCCCCGCGAGCCGCGCGTCGCGCCCAAGGACGCCGCGCGCGAGCTGATCGAACTCGGTCTCCATCCGCCGCGCCGGCTCGAGGATCTCCTTGCCGGCGGCCGTCAGCTCGTAGCCCGCCGGCAGCCGATCGAAGAGCCGGACGCCGAGCGCCTCCTCGAGCACGTTCAGCCGCCGCGACGCCGTCGAATAGCTGACGCCGAGCTCCCGCGCCGCGTCGGCGATCGAACCGGATTCCGCGATCGACAGGAAATAACGCAGGTCGTCCCAGTGCATCGGGCTCAGTATCCCACACGGGGCGGTCGGCACCACCCGACGAAAGCGCCCTCGGCCCGGCCGCGGGGCCTCGGCCGGGTAGTCGCCTGGTATTAGAATAAGGAAGCAGGAAGGAGCAGGACCATGGGATTGTGTGAGGGACGGGTCGTGATCGTGACGGGCGGGGCGCGGGGCATCGGGCGGGAGCATTCGCTGGCCTTCGCGCGCGAAGGGGCCAACGTCGTCGTGAACGACCTCGGCGGGAAGGCCGACGGCGAGGGCAAGGACGCGAGCGCTGCGGATCAGGTCGTCGAAGAGATCAAGCGCGCCGGCGGTCAGGCCGTCGCGAACGGCGCCGACGTCGCCGACTGGGACGCGACGAAAGCGCTTGTCGAGCAGGCCGTCTCGACCTTCGGCCGCCTCGACGTCGTCGTCAACAACGCTGGAATCCTGCGCGACCGCATGTTCGTCAACACCTCGATCGAGGAGTGGGATCTCATCATGCGCGTGCATCTGCGCGGCCATTTCTGCACGAGCCGCCATGCGGCTGCCTGGTGGCGCGACCGTTCGAAGGCCGGCGAGAAGATCGCCGCCCGCATCATCAACACGACTTCGGGCGCCGGTCTGCAGGGGAGTGTCGGCCAGAGCAACTACGTCGCGGCGAAGGCGGGCATCGCGGCGCTGACGCTCAACCAGGCGGCGGAGCTCGGACGCTACGGGATCACGGCCAACTGCATCGCGCCGTCGGCGCGGACGCGGCTCACGGCGGGTGTCTTCGAGGACAAGATGAAGGAAGTCGCCGGGGGCTTCGACGTGCAGGATCCGGCGAACATTTCACCGATCGTCGTGTGGCTCGGGAGTGCCGAGTCTTCGGATGTCACGGGGAAGTGCTTCGAGGTCGAAGGTGGGAAGATCAGCATCGCGGATGGCTGGCGGACGGGGCCCGCGGCGGACAAGGGCGGGAAGTGGGAGCCGGGCGAGCTGGGCGGGCTGGTTCGGGAGTTGATCAAGAAGGCGGTGCCGGCGCAGAAGGTGTAGGGGCGTGAGGGAGTGAATGGGCGTTGACGTCCAGTGAACGCCGGGACACGCGGTGCCGGTCCGAATACGGCGCGGTATTGAATGGAGGAGGGGCGCTCGGCTCGATCGCCGAATGACTGCCACGAATCCCTTCGGGACATGAACTTGAATGGCTAACGGCCGTATGGACATGAGTCGATGTCGCACGTAGGAGCCGCGCGTTCATCCCGCACGGTACGCCCGTGCGCCGCCCCTCTGGCTTCGGCTCGAGGGGCTTTTTGTTTGCGCGCGACCTTGCGGTCGCTCGAGCGAGTCAGCTGCTTCATTGGTTTACTCAATACGTTGAGTAAAAATACTCAACGTATTGAGTAATTCGTCGCACCGGGGATTCGTGCGGGCTTCGGCGGACTCAGGACCGCATATTCAACTGGTTTTTCTCGTTGCGCGTGCATTCGACCGCCGAGGTTCGCGAGGCCATCGGCGTGGAATGCGCCGGACGCCGCCAAGGGAGTAATACGCGTGGAGCACCGGATTGAAACTCCTCGGCTTTATCTTCGCCCTTGGACGGAAGTCGACGTGCCGTTGTGGCACCAGCTGTCGACGGACGTGGGGTACAACGTTTTCGCGCCACCGGGAGCCTTCCTTGTAGCCGATGACGACGGTGCGCGGGCGGCCATCCGCGCGCGTCGCGCGCTCCTCGCCGACGGACTCGGCAAATGGCCGGCGTTCACTCGTGAAACCGATCTGTTTGTGGGGACGTGCGGCCTTGATCCCTGCGCCGTGCGTGGCGAGCCCTCTGTCGAACTCGGATTCCGGCTCCTGCTGGCACACTGGGGTTGCGGCTTCGGCACTGAGCTGGCCCGCGCGATGCTGCAGTACGGGCTTGATACGCTCGGACGCACGCGTGTCCACGCGTTCGCACTCCCACAGAACCGAGCTTCACGCGCGATCCTTCACAAGATCGCGATGGTGCCGGACGGGCTCCTGGAGCACGGCGGTCTGATCCACGATCTATTCGTCACTCCGAAATTGACCGCAACGCTCCCTGCCTCGGCTTCTGCCTGATCGGCGATCGCCATCGAGAGGCGGCGGATCCGCCGGATTGATCGTTGGAGCGACACGCGTCGAACTAGATCGCATCCGGCCTCATCACCGCATCCCCCCCACCATCCACACACAACACGGTCCCACTGCAATACGGGTGCCCCAACAAAAACCCGATTGCCTCCGCAATCTCCTCCGCCTCCGCCGGCCTCCCCGCCGGCTGCGGGAATGCATCGAAGTTCGGCCCGATGACCGGATGCGCCCTATCCCGATCCCGCAGCGGCGTCCGCACCGGCCCCGGTGCAATCGCATTGACCCGAACGCCGGCCTCCATCCACTCCGGCGCGTTCCGCCGGACCCACCGCACCAACGCCCGTTTCGCCGACACATAACAGCGAGGCCCATCGAGCTTGGCCGCATCCGCGAGCGCCTCGGCCTCGCGCCCCGCCAGGCACACGTCCTCGAGCGGCCCCCCGAAGTCCGGTAGCGCCAACGCCGTATTCGACGCGACCGCGACGACGCTGCCCCCAGGAGTCCCAACGCCGCCCGGGCCTGCGGATCCGCCCGCCCGCCCGAGCATTCCCCGCGACCTCTCGATCAACGCCACACACCCGAAGTAATTGACCGCCACGATCCGCTCGATCGGCTCATGACTCGCCCCGAGCCCCGCCGCCGCGACGAGCCCGTCGAGCCGTCCCTTCGACAGCCGCTCGAGCTCGGCGATCGCGCGCACGCGTCCCGCCGCGATCGACAGATCCGCCTCGATCTCCGCCCCGCGCAGATCGATCCCGACGACCGAATGCCCGCCCGCCTCGAGATGCTTCCGCACCGCCGCGCCGATCCCCGACGCCGACCCACTGACCGCGTAGAGACCCATGCGCTCTCAGGCTCCCTTCGCCGGCGCATACCGCGCCCGCAGCTCGTGCTTCAAGATCTTCCCACTCGCATTGCGCGGAAGCTCCCCCGCGATCTCGAGCTGCTCCGGAATCTTCTGCGCCGCGAGTCCCGCCCCGCGGCAGTAGTCGACGACCCCCGCGAGGTCGAGCGCCGCGCCCGCCCGCAGCACGACGACCGCACACGCCCGCTCCCCCGTGCGCACGTCCGGCAAACCGACGACGGCCGCGTCGGCGATCGCGGGATGCCCGTACAGCACGTCCTCGACCTCCTTCGCCGAGATGTTCTCGCCCTTGCGGATGATGACGTCCTTGAGCCGGCCGGTGATCGTGAGGTAACCGCCGGCATCGAGAGATGCGAGGTCGCCGGTGCGGAAATAGCCGTCGGCGTCAAAGGCGTCGGCGGCGAGCGCGGGGTCGAGGTAGCCGCGACAGACCTGCGGGCCGCGCACGCGCAGCTCCCCCGACGCGCCGGTCGGGAGTACGCGGCCCTCGCCGTCGACGATGCACGCGCTCGCCGCGGGGTCGATGCGGCCCTCGGTCCGGGCGAGGTGGTCGTCGTCGTCGCCGACGGTGCTGACGCTGAGGAAGGGGACCTCGGTCGAGCCATAACACGAGACGACGCCGAGGCCGCCGAGCTCGCTGCGGATCTCGCCGTGGAGCTGCGGGGGCTTGGGCGCGGCGCCGGCCATGGCGGCTTTGAGCTTCGGAAAGAGGAGCCGCGCGGGATCGCGGCGCTGCGCTTCGAGGTAGCTTAGGACCAGCGGCGTTCCGCCGGTTGCGATCGTGCAGCCGAGTTGTCCCAGGCGCGCGGGGGTCGCGTCGTCGAACTGCTCGACCAGGATCGCGCTCGCGCCGCTCATCAGGCAGACCATCAGCATCGCGATGCCGCTGATGTGGGTCAGTGCGAAGGGGATCGCGAAGCGATCTGCCGGGTCGATCGCGAGCGACGAAGAGACCCAGCGCGCACCGGCGGCGATCGAGGCGTCGCCGTGGAGCGCGCCCTTCGCGGACGAGGTCGTGCCGGAGGTGTAGAGGATCCAGCGGACGGGATCGG
>JANNQH010000020.1:0-7449 GCA_031400655.1 Deltaproteobacteria bacterium
CCTCTGGATCTTCGATCCAGCGGGTGAGCACTTCGAGCCACTGCGCGGCGGTATCCGCGATCTGCAGGCCCGCCGGTGCGGCGGATTCGAGTCCCTCGGCGCCGACCGGGGAAGTCACGAGGGCGCGGCCATAGGCGAGAGCCTCGACGTTCTTGATCTTGAGACCGCTGCCGAATCGCACGGGATTGATCGCGATGTCGATCGCGGGCCAGAAATCGCCGATCGAGTCGACCGCGCCGATCCACTGCAAGCCCTTCTCCCCTTGCGTCTTTGCCTGTATCCAGGTCTCGCAGATCTGCCCGGCGACGCGGAGCTCGACCCGCTCGCCGAAGCGGACCACGAGCTTGGGCCAGACTGAGTCGAGGAACCAGCGCAGCCCCGCGCGATTCGATTCGTCGCGACCCGCGAGCAGTCCGAGGCGGATCGGCCGGGGGCCCGGTGCAAATCCCGGGGCAGGCATTGGGAGGGGAAGGCCGTGTGGGACCACCAGCACGGGTCGCCCGGGCACGAGGGCGCGGATCGCCCGCCCGTCGCCCTCGTGGATGGCGACGGCCGCGTCGTAGGTCGAGAGGGCTTCGGCCTCCTGGCGCACATCGACTTTGGTTGCGGGTTCGGCTCCGCCCTCGCGAAAGCGCGTCGCGCGCTGGTGAAGGACATCGTGGGTGTCGACGAGATAGGCGGTGGCCCGGGTTCGCGCGACAGGGCGGGGATGGACCGTGGGCGTCAGGCGCAGGAACTCGACGATCACCGCCCGTGGCTCGAGGTCGTGCAGCAAGCGTTGGACAAAGTCGCGCCGGGCGCTCGCGGAGCCGTTGAGGAGCGGATTCGAGTCGTCCGCCATTGCGCGTCGGGAGGGCGCGCGCAGCGTGGCTGAGACGATCGCGCGACCCGCGGCGAGAACGCCCGGAAGGAACGCCGCGAGACCGCCGGCGCGGCTGCGGACCTCGAGCCGTGGAAACGGCTCGCAGAAGCGGTCGAGTGCCTCGCGCTCGCGGGTCGAGACGCGTCCGAGATAGGCCACGATCAACCGCTCCCCCCGGCTCGCCAGATGCTCGAGGAGGCTTGCCACACGCTGCTCAGAACCGATCGATCGGCGCCAGAACTGCCGGTCGGTGACGACGAGGAGCGCGCCGCCCTTGGGCTTCAAAACGAACGGGATGGGGGTCGCGTCGGGAGCGCCGTTGGAAAGCTCGGGTTCTCGGCGTCGATCTCCGCCGCATCGAGGGCGCGCGCCGCAGCGCGTTCGTAGAAGTCGGCGAAGCGGTCGAGGGTCCGGTCGAGGGCGAGGTGGTCGCGGACCCAGCGCTGGCCGCGACTCGCCAGCTCCGCGCGCCGCCCCTCGTTCCCAAGCAGCTCGCCGAGCGTGCGAGTCAGGGAATCCACCGTGCGCGCGGACTGGGCGAACTCGACCCCCGGCCGGCCGATCGCCGTCGACTGCCCATCGAAGGGCGTGAGGGCGACGGGCCGCCCGCAGGCCATCGCCTCGAGGACGACGTTCGGGGTTCCGCCCTCTCGCGAGGTGGGCAGGGCGACGAGATCGGCGGCTGCGTAGAGATCCTCCACGTCGTCGCGAACGCCGAGAAAATGCACCTGCTCCGGCCGCTGCGTGCGCGCCACGAGCTCGCCGATCCGGGCCTCGAAGCGTCCCTCCTTCTTCGGGACGAGATCGTGGCGCGGACCGATCAGCACGAGCTCGAGGCCGGGGTAGCGCGGGAGCAGCCGATTCCACGCCTCGAGCAGGAGATCGCTCCCCTTGCGCGGGCTGATCGCGCCGACCGACAGCAGGACCGGGCCATCGCCGCGGAGGCCGATGCGCTCGCGCGCCACCCGCTTTGCCGCGGCGTCCGGTGGTCGGTAGCGCGTGAGGTCGACTCCGTTGGGGATGACCGTGATCGGAACGTCCACGCCGAGCCGTCGGAGCTGTCCCGCGATCTGCTCGCTGCTCGTCGCGACGCCGTCGAAGCTGCCGTAGAAGCGCCGAAGCATCCGGCGCTGGAGTGATGCGACGATTGCGGAGTGATGGTGGGTCGGGCTCGAGATCTGGATCGCGTAGATGATCGGGATCCCGAGGCGGCGCAGCTGCGGGAGCCAGTAAAGCGTTTCGAAGCGCTCGAACGAATGCAGCTGGATCACGTCGGGCCGGGTCGCGGGGGCGCTGCAGAGCTCGATCAGGGCGCGAAAATACGTCGCGGTCCGCCGCACGCTCGTCTCGTCCGGGAGCCGCACGCGATGCACGGGAACCCCGTCGATCGATTCGACGGGCAGCATCTCGCCGAGCCCATAACGTCTGCGGTCGAGCTCGGCCTTCTCGACATCAGGATGCGATGCGTCCTTCGTCCGCGAGGTGCCGGCGAGCACACGCGTCTGGACGTCGCGCTTGTGGAACCCCGGCTGGTAGCGGAGAAAGCGAAGGGATCCGCCGCCGAAGGTCGGATAGAAGACCGGATGTGCGAGACAGAGCTGCAGCATCGAGCTCCGAGCGAAGCGGGACCTTCGGGCCCGCCGAGAAGGACGAGGGCCCGAGCCTAGAAGAGCATCGCGTCGAGCGAGATCGCTCCGGGTCCGATCAACAGGAACATCAGGCAAACGACGGCGAGATTGATCGTGTACTCCGCGCCCGGCGGATTATTCGTGATCAGGTAGCCAGCGCCGCGGTGGCCGACGATGCCGGCGACGAGCATCGTGCCGATCAAGGCGACGCAGGCCGGTCGGGTTGCCAGCCCGAGCGCGAGCAGCGCCCCGCCGACCAGCTCCGAGAGCATCGCCACGCGCGCCTGGACCGCCGGCATGGGCACACCGAGATCGCCCAGCCAGCGCGCGAAGCCATCCAGCGAGCCCGACCCGACCCAGCCGAGCTTGCCGAAGGCGTGGATCATGAAGCAGATCCCGATCGCGACCCGGCCGATCAGGAGGGCTACATCGGTGAACATCGGATTGGTAGCGTGAAGCCAATGCCCGAGATCCATGTCGAAACGCGCTCCTTATGCGGAATGAACGACTCATTAGCACAGCCGTCAGATACGTTGTCAGAGGCGTTCTCACCGGTGTTGTCAGCGGTCTTGTCGGGCCTGCTTCCCTCTTTCGAGGACCGCCGTCTCCGAGACGGTTGCCTCCCCGATCCCGTTTCCCCGATACTCCCGGCGCAGCGACTGGATCCGCGAGTCCTGGACGGTCTTCGGGCAGACGAGCGAGTCAGCTCGCCGGCGCGCGTGTGAAGCTTGGACCACGCGGACCGGGGGCCGGGCGAGCTCGCGAGAAGGATCGACATGAGCGCTTCGAGAAATGTGGTCTTCGAGCGGGTCGAAGCCAGCGCAGATTTTCCGCGGCTCGAGCGCGAGATCCTCGCATTGTGGGCAGATCTCGCTGCGTTCCCGGAGAGCAATCGCCGCCGCGAGGGCAGGGAATCCTTCGTCTTCTACGACGGCCCCCCGTTCGCGACGGGGACGCCGCACTACGGCCATCTGCTCGCCGGCACGATCAAGGACATCGTCCCGCGATTCTGGTCCATGCGGGGCTACCACGTCGAGCGCCGCTTCGGCTGGGATTGCCATGGTCTCCCGATCGAGGCGCTGGCCCAGGAAGCCCTCGGGCTGTCCGGCGCGGCGGCGATCGCGGAGCGAGGCGTCGACGTCTTCAACGAACAATGTCGCTCGATGGTCCAGACCTACGTCGGCGAATGGCGCCGCACCGTCGCGCGCATGGGTCGCTGGGTCGACTTCGATGACGACTACAAAACGATGGACGTCGACTACATGGAGTCGGTCTGGTGGGTCTTCCAGCAGCTCTGGCAGAAGGGCCGCGTCTACCGCAGCTACCGGATCATGCCGTATTCGTGCAAGCTGGCGACGCCACTCTCGAACTTCGAAGCGAACAAGAACTACAAGGACGTCCAGGACCCCGCGATCACCGTCCGCTTCAAGCTCGTCGCAGGCGATGCGCGTGCGAAGGTTGGCGGCCTGTCCTCGCTCGAGCCCGGGCGTTCCGGCGACGTCTACCTCACAGCCTGGACCACGACGCCCTGGACGTTGCCGTCGAATCTCGCCCTCTGCGTCGGCCCCGCGATCGAGTACGCCCTCGTCGAGGAGCTCGAGAGCGGCGATCGGCTCGTCTTCGCAGCGACGCGACTCGCGGCCTACGACAAGAAGCTCGCGGCGGCGCTCGCGGCGGGACCGGGTGGGGAGGGCGACCGCTTCCGCTTCATCCGGAAGGTCGCCGCGAGCGAGCTCGTCGCACTCCGCTACGAGCCGCTCTTCCCGTATTTCCGCGATCGGTCGATCGAGCAGGGTGGGACGGCCTTCGTCGTCCTCGAAGACGCCTTCGTCACGACCGAGGATGGCACCGGCATCGTCCATCTCGCCCCCGCCTACGGTGAAGACGATTTCCGCGTCTGCCGGCGGGTCGGCATCGACCTCGTTGATCCCCTCGACACCGAAGCGCGGTTCATCGCGCCGGTCGTCGACTATCAAGGTCAGGTCTGCAAGGACGCCGACAAGGCGATCATCAAGCGCTTGAAGGACGAGGGCCGGCTCGTTCAGCAATCGACGATCGAGCACAGCTACCCCTTCTGCGAGCGGACCGACACGCCGCTCATCTACCGCGCGATCGACGCGTGGTACGTCAAAGTCGAGGACCTGCGGAGCGACCTCGTGGCGGCGAACGAGGCGATCGGCTGGGTGCCCGCCCACATCGGGACGAACCGCTTCGGCAACTGGCTCGCCGACGCGAACGACTGGAACATCAGCCGCAACCGCTACTGGGGATCCTGCATCCCGGTCTGGATCAACGTCGAGGATCCGCAGGACACGATCTGCGTCGGCTCGCGGGCGGAGCTCGAAGCGCTCTCGGGCGTCCGCGTCGACGATCTCCACAAGCACGTGCTCGACCCGATCGTGATCCGCAAGGACGGCAAGACCTATCGCCGCACGCCCGAGGTCCTCGACTGCTGGTTCGAGTCGGGCTCGATGCCGTACGCGCAGCAACATTATCCCTTCGAGCGCGCCGGCGAGCTCGACGCCTTCTTTCCGGCGCATTTCATCGCCGAGGGCCTCGACCAGACCCGCGGCTGGTTCTACACGCTGCTCGTCCTTGGCGTGAGCCTGTTCGGGAAGAGCCCGTACCGCAACGTGATCGTGAACGGCTTGATCCTTGCCCGCGACGGCAAGAAAATGTCGAAGCGGCTGAAGAACTATCCCGATCCCAACGAGGTGCTCGAAGAGTTCGGTGCCGACGCGCTGCGGGCCTACATGATCGATTCGCCGGTCGTGCGCGCCGAGGAGCTCCGCTTCGACGAAGCGGGGCTCAAGGAGATCGTGCGCACGGTCGTGTTGCCGTACTGGAACGTGCTGTCGTTCTTCACGACCTACGCGAGCGTCGATCGCTGGGATCCGCGGGCGGGGGACGCTGCGCCCGTGGCAGAGCGGACCGACATCGATCGCTGGATCCTCTCGGTGCTCCAGAGCCTGATCCGCGACGTCAACGTCGAGATGGAGGCCTATCGCCTCTACACCGTCGTCCCGCGCCTCGTCGCGTTCATCGACGATCTCACGAACTGGTATGTCCGCCGTTCCCGCGCGCGCTTCTGGAAATCCGAGGACGACCGCGACAAGGCGAATGCCTTCGCGACGCTCTACGAGGTGCTGACGAGCTTCTCGAAGGTGCTGGCGCCCTTCATGCCGTTCCTGACCGAGACGGTCTACCAGAAGCTCGTGCGGCCGGTCGACGAGTCGGCGCCGGCGAGCGTTCACTGGTGCGACTATCCGCGGGTCGACGAGCGCCAGATCGACGCGGCCCTCGAGCGGCGGATGGCGACGGTGCGCGCGCTGGCGACGCTCGGGCGCCGGGTGCGCGAGGACCACAAGATCAAGGTTCGGCAGCCGCTGCGTGGCTTGACGGTCGTCCACCGCGACGCCGGCGTTCGCGCGGATGTGCTCGCGGCGGCGGCGCTGATTGGCGACGAGCTCAACGTGAAGGACGTCGCGGTCGAGGCGGACGAGAGTGCCTTCGCGACCGTGGCCGTCAAGCCGAACTTCAAGACGCTCGGGAAGCGCTGTGGCCCGAAGCTGAAGCAGATGGGACCCGTGCTCGCGAGCTTCGGCTTTGCAGAGGTCGCGCGGCTCGAGGCGGGCGAGTCGATCGAGGTCGAGGGAGAGGCGCTGACCCTGGAAGACGTGATCCTCCAGCGCACGGCGCGCGAGAACGCCGCGATTGCGACCGACGGCGAGTACACGGTCGTGCTCGACGCGGCGCTCGACGACGCGCTGCGCCGAGAAGGGGTCGCGCGGGACGCGATCAACCTCTTCAATTCGGTGCGCAAGGACAAGGGCTTCGAGGTTTCAGACCGGGTCCAGATCAGCTGGCAATGCGAGGACGTGAACGTCGCGGAGGCCCTTCGCGAGCACGCGCCGATGATCGCGCGCGAAGTCCTGGCGACTGACTTCGGGTCGCTGACCCGCGGTTCGACGACTGACGAAATGGCGCTCTCGGGCGCTACCGTGCGTTATTCGATCACGCGCGCCGCGTAGGGATCGGGTGCGTCGCCGATCGGGTGCGTCGGAACCACGCCCGAGTCTCTACCGACAGGAGCTTCTCGATGTCCTTCGTCCATAGCGAGACCGTCGATGGAATCCGCATCCTGCGCCTCGACCACGGCAAGCCGAATTCGATCTCGACCGACATGGCGCGCACGCTCCTGGCCGAGCTCGCGAAGGCGGAGCAGGACGCGAATGCGGTCGTGCTGTTCGGCCGGCCCGGCATGTTCAGCGGGGGCTTCGATCTCGCGGTCATGAAGCAGGGCGCTGCGGCTGCGCGGGAGATGGTGAAGACGGGGGGCCACCTGCTCGAGGCGATGCTCGAGCACGCGAAGCCCGTAGTAGTCGGTTGCGGGGGTCACGCGATCGCGATGGGGGCCTTCCTCGTGATGGCGGGCGACTACCGGCTCGGGGCGCGCGGGGATTTCAAGCTCGGACTCAACGAGACGGCGATCGGCATGACGCTGCCGGACTTCGCGATCGAGCTGACGCGGCTGCGGCTCTCGCAGCGCCACTTCGACCGCGTCGTCGTGCAATCGGAGATCTACGCGCCGGACGCCGCCGTCGATGCCGGATTTCTCGATCGTGTTGTCGCGCCGGACGACCTCGAGCGCGAGGCGCTGGCCGTCGCCCGCCGGCTCGCCGAGCTCAAGCCGGCGGCGTTCCGCAACAATAAACGCCTGGCGCATGCGGAGACGATCCTGCGGATCCGCTCGACCCTCGATGCAAACCTCGATGCGTTGATGCGGGGCTAGGTCGCCGGCGCGCGCCGCGCCTCTGAAGGTCATCGTCGATGCAGCTGAACGGAATCGCCCACATCCAGCTTTCGGTCAGCGACCTGCCGCGTTCGCGGGCCTTCTGGAAGCCGCTGCTCGAGCTCTTCGAGATGAAGATCCTGCTCGACACGGAGACCTACTTCTAC
>JANNQH010000021.1:0-3444 GCA_031400655.1 Deltaproteobacteria bacterium
CCTGCTCACCGCCCGCGCCGACGGGAATTGGATCGCCCTCGATTTTCCGGCGTTCGATTCAACCCCTGCCTCCCCGCCGAGGGCCCTCGTCGATGCCGTCGGCGTTCACCCGATCGAGACCCGCCGCGTCGACCGCAAGGGCACGGACTCCTTTTGGATTCTCGAGCTCGCGAGCGAGGCCGAAGTCCGCGGGGCCGCGCCGCGATTCAGCGCCATGACGGCCTGTGCACCGGATCCCGTGATCGTCACCGCCCGGACCGAGACATCGGCCTTCGACTTCGTGTCGCGCTTCTTCGCGCCGAGTCACGGGATCGATGAGGACCCGGTCACCGGCGCGGCCCACTGCATGCTCGGTCCCTTTTGGCGGTCGAAGCTCGGCCGCGACGAGCTCGTCGGATTCCAGGCGTCGAAGCGAGGCGGAATCGTCCGCGTCGGCGTGCGCGAGAATCGCGTCGAGCTGCGCGGCGAAGCGGTGACTATCAGCGAGGGGACGATTCTCGTCTGAGAATGCGTCCGGGTCGTTGAAACGCGCGCGCGACCACGAGCAGGATCGCTCCCGCCCCGAGTCCGATCCCGACCCCAGGCTCCGGCACCGGCTTGACCCAGATCGGCGAGCTCGTCGCCCGCTCCTGGATCTGATCGGGGACCGAGCCGTCGCAACACGCTTCGAATCCGGCCGGCGGAGTCGTCGTGCAGTCGATTCCCTGGGCGCGGCATTGCTGCACCGACCAGCGGCAGACTGGACTCTCCTGGAGACGCGCATAATAGAAGGCGTGCTCGGCCGGCGAGAAGTCGGGATCCTGCCACTCACCGCAGAGCGTCGCCGCACCGCTGCCATCCGGCGTGCAGCTGAGCAGATCGAGCGCTCCCGGCGCCGGCGGACCACCTGCGATCGTCACGACGCTCTCGTGCGGAGTGCCCCCGGCGTCGACCCAGCCCTTCACGATCTCGATCTCCGCCAGCGGCGTCCCGGGAAAGCTCACGGATCCTGGGTCTTGCGAGGCGGCCACGACAAAGCGCGGCGCCGGATCCGTCAGCTCGGCCGCGAGCTCGCTGCCCATCGGAACGCCCTGCGCATAGCCCTGCTCCACCAGGTCCGGTTGCTGGCAGAGTCCAGGCGGAAGCCCGAAGCCGCCGAAGAAACGGAGCGTCGGCCGGGTGCCCGAGGTCGCGTAGCTCTCGCGTCGCTTCATGGCGGCGAAGAGCGCCTCGCGCGAGTTCTCCTCGGACCAGAGCACCATCAATCCACCGGGATTGAAGGCGACCTGGCCGGGTGCGAGGCGCGCCGCGAGCGTCGCGTCCTGCACGCCGACATGGCCCGCGAAATCGTCCTCGAGGGTCGCGCCCGGGGTTCCGTTATGCGTGTCGGTCGAGCCGATGAAGCCCAGCTCGAAAGGATTCACACCGAGATCTGCCTCGAGCTCGAGCCCTTCGAGCAGCACGTTGCGCACGTAGGAGAGCGGCGCGTCCGACGCCGGCGGCGTAGTCGCCAGCTTCTCGAAGCCACAGCCCGCTTCCGTCGCCGTCCCGACGCCGGGCCGGCACTCCGAATCCCCTTTGTGCTGGGTCAGCTCGGCGAGCGGCTCCCGCGACTTTCGCCGAAGCGCATCCGCAAGTGTGAGGGGTCCACCGGTCGGACCGGTCAGGCGCAGGCTCTGGCCGTCGGACAGGTTCGTGTTGTGCGGAATCGTGAGCGCTTCACAGTCGCCGCCGACACTCGCGCACTGGCCATCGAGGGCCGTCCAGAGCTCGAAGGGATCCTGGGCCTCGACATAGCTCTGGGGCAGCGAGGGGACGTCAGCACCCCGAAAGAGCACGTTGCGATGGGTCGTGTCGCCATCCGGACTCGCGGTCCACTCGTAGCCGACGAAAGTCGAGAAGCTGCAAGCCGGGGTCGGATCGTCGAACTCCTCGGCCGCGGCGCGCACGATGTCCCAGGCGGGCGCGGCCGCCTGCAGACAGAACTGTCCGTTCGTTCCGCAAAAGGCCCGGCGCTCGGGAGTCGCCGACGTGAACTGGGAGCTGAAGAGCGCGGCCACGGTCCCGAAGCTGCCCGTGCGGATCGCCTCGCAGGCGGGATTCTGGAGATTCGCGACGGTGCAGAGCCGGGTCTCGCCCAGCATCTCGGAGTGATCCGTCACCGCGGCGAAATCGAGGGGCACGCGCAGCTGATGGCTGCGGGTCGGCTGGCCCGAGAGATCGAGGGGAGGCAGGCCGACCGCTTCGCCCGTCGCGAAGCGATAGGCGTCGCGCGGACTGTTTCGGGTGTCGAAGACGTAGGCGTCGAAGGAGAGCGACGTGTGGACATGGACATCGCCGAAGTAGGGCTGGCGGGTCGCGGTCCAGTCCGTGCAGGTCTGGGCCGCCGCGTCCAGGACGGTGGCCAAGAGCAGTAAGAAGGAGCTCGCCGCCACGACGAGGACGGAGAGCGCCCGGCCCGGGGGCACGTGGGTTGATCCGGAAGCGTGCAGCATCGAGCCTTTCCCTCCTTGATTGCCTGCGCTGGAACGGGTGGAGCGCGGGCCCAGCCCGCGGCCCATCCTCCTCCAACCGGCCACGCGCGGGCGGGTTTCGCGAGGCGACGTCCCTTGGAGGGGTGCCCCGAAGAGGACCCGGCGTGACGTGCCAGATGGCCGATTCCGGATGCGAAATCGGGACGGCGGGTCGTTCGCGGCCGCGAGGCAGAGTGCCGAGAGCGAGCCCCTCAAATCCTCCGCGTCGGTCGCGAGCTTCCATAGTCCTCGTCGCGAATTCCGCTCACGTCGGGCGGCGGGTCCCAGACGTCTCGATCGGCGCAGTACTGTCCGCCGCGCGCGATCGCGCACGCGCTGCACAGCTCGTTTCCCGTCCCGAACGAATAGCTGCGATCCGCGTTCGACTCGATCAACCCACCGCACGCAAGACAGCTCCCGAATTCATCTCGCTCCGACTCTTCCATGCATCACTTCCTGACGAATTTCACTCCAGAATGTCCACCTTCGAGCTCGCCGATCCCCGTCCCGCGTCCGGTGAATTCAACGCTACCCATCCGTCGGGCAGAAGACTCGTCGCGAGCATCACCTCGTTGATGTCGGCGTGCTCGACCCAGGTCGGGGCGCGCCGATGCGCCGGCTCGCACCAGAACTCGCAGATCGCAGCTCGCAGCCCACGCGATTCACGGAGCAGCTCGAGCCTTGCCTCGAGCGACCCGATCTCGATCGACGAGACCGGCCGTGCCTTCACCAGTCGCTCGATCGGCTCGAGCGCCGCCAGCCCGATCGCCAGCCCGAGCTCGCGAAAGGCGAGCCGCGAATCCGCCGGCCGACCCAGGTCGTGCGTATGCCCGAATTCGCGAAGACTCCGACACGCCCCGTCGAGCAGCACGAGGAAGAGTCCCTCGTCCGCGCACGCGCCCTGCTCGATCAACTGGGCGATCCGACCCGTATCCGTCAGGAGTCCACCGAT
>JANNQH010000022.1:0-1980 GCA_031400655.1 Deltaproteobacteria bacterium
CCTCAGTCGAGACTGCGTCGAAACAGCTCGACGACCCGCTCCCGATGCTGCGCGTCGGCCTTCGCATCGAAGCCGTGCGCTCCGACGAGGGCAAATCCGTGGTGGCAGCCCGGGTACATCTCGAGCCGATAGTTCGCGCCCGCCGCCTTCAGCGCGGCGTCGATCCGCTCGGTTTCGCCCGGGATGATGTAGGGATCGTGCTCGGCGACACCGAGGTAGAGCTCGCCCGTCATTTTCTTGGCGAGCAGGTGGGGACTGTCGGGGCGATCGGTCGCGAGGTTGGCGCCATGGATCGAGGCGGCCGCGGTCACGCGTTCCGGAAACGTCCCCGCGGCGTAGAGCGCGAGCGGCCCGCCCATGCAGTACCCGACGCAGCCCACCCGCTTGCCCCGCACCTCGGGCTGGCGATCGAAGAAGTCGAAGAAGGCGCGCAGGTCGCGCATGACCGCCTCGTTGGTCACGAGCCGGACGAGCTCCATGATGCGCTTCTGCTCGACCGGATCGTCCTGGAGCGTCGCGTGATCGAACGGGGGATAGCTCCCACCGCGGTAGTAGAGGTCGGGAACAAGGACGTAGAAGCCCAGCCCCGCGAGCTTCTCGGCGGAGAGGAGCAGCGTCGGTCGGATCCCCATGCCGTCCATCAGATGGACGACGGCGGGCCAGGCGCGCTCGCTCGCGACCGGCGGGTGGTAGGTCCAGCAGGGGACGACGCCGTCCGCGGTCTCGATCTGGATTCGCGCTCCGTTCATCGCTTCCCTCCGACGGATAGTAAAGGCAGGTAGACGAGCAGGTCGACTGCTCGCACTCGGCGCGGGATAGGCTACCCATCGAGCCGACGACGATCCACGCGCGAGGTCTGGCCATGGTGCATCCCGACGACTGGAAGGTCGAGCCCGCAAGCGGCTCGATCGGGTCGGAGGTTCGGGGTCCCGATCTCCGCAAACCTCTCGAAGTCGAAGCCATCACTGCGATCCGGCGAATGCTCGTCGGTCGGCTGGTTCTCTTCTTTCCGGACCAGTCGCTGTCGCCCGACGAGCAGCGCGCCTTCATGCGCCAGCTCGGGCGCGTCCAGAAGCATCCCGAGCGGCCGCGGGTGCTGAAGGGCTCGGACGAGGAAGTCGTCGTCGTCGTTCCGGTCGACGGCGTCTCCGCGGTCTGGCACTGCGACTACGATCCGGATTTCGTGCCCTGCGGCCTCTGCACGCTCAACATGGTCGAGTGCGCCGCGGACGGCGGCGGTGACACGATCTTCGTCAACAACTACCGGATCTACGAATCGTTCTCCGAGTCGATGCAGCGGCTCCTGGATGGCCTCACCGCGATTCACCGCAACACCGGCAACAGCGGCCGCGTCCGCGACGAAGCGCGCTTCCCCCTCGTCGGAATCCATCCCGACTCCGGCCGCAAGGTGCTCCTCTACAGCGCCCATCACGTCCAGGATCTCGCGGAGCTCCTGCCCGAGGAGAGCGAGCTCGTCCTCGGACGCCTGCGCACGCTGACCCAGCTCCCGAAATTCGCCTGCCGACACCACTGGCGTCCAGGAACGCTGGCACTCTGGGACAATCGCTGCGTGCAACACTACGCGGTCCCCGACTTCTCGGGCTCGCGACGGCTCTACCAGGTGACGATCGAGGCGCCCTTGCCGACGGCCATCGCGGTCGACTCCGCCGGATCGGGTGCGATCGGCGAACGGCCCCGGGCAGACGTGGCGCCGCGGCCTCAAGCGGGTCGCTCCGCCTACTGATCCGGCTCCGCCTACTGATCCGCCCGCACCAAACGACGCGGCCCAACGGGCTTCGCGCAGGACTTCATCGGAAGCGCGGAATTACTTCGCGGGCAAAGAGCGACATCGACTTCTCGGCCTCGGGCAGCGTCATGCTCCCGTACTTCGGCATGATCAGCATGTCGTGGTCGACGCCGAGGATGCGCTTGTGTTCGCGGATCTGCGCCTCGACCTCGTCGGGCGTCCCGTAGAGATTC
>JANNQH010000023.1:0-2662 GCA_031400655.1 Deltaproteobacteria bacterium
TGCAGAGCACCTTGTAGCGCTCGCTCGAAAGGCCAAACGCCTTGACCTGGAGGCGCTCGACGGACGAGTCGACATAGCGCGCCTGGCCCGTCGAAGTCGTTTCCTCGCCGAGCACGTGCCAGGGCTCGAGGGCGCCGCGCAGCTCGAGGCGCATCGTGTCGAGCGTGATTTCGCCGTAATACGGGAACCGGAACTCGAAATGCGGCTCGAACCAGCGCCGGTCGAACGTGTAGCCGGACCGATCGAGGTCGTGCAGCACGTCGTCGAAATCCCGCTCGACCCAATGCGGCAGCATGAACTGGTCGTGCAGGGCCGTGCGCCATTTGATCAGCCGGCGCTCGTCGGGCGTCTTCCAGAAGCGGGAAAGCAGCGCGCGAACGAGCAGCTGTTGGACGCAGCTCATGCGCTCGTGGGGCGGCATCTCGAAGGCGCGCAGCTCGAGAAGTCCCAGCCGCCCGGCCGGACCGTCGGGCGAGAAGAGCTTGTCGATGCAGAACTCGGAGCGATGCGTGTTGCCGGTCATGTCAACCAGGAGGTTGCGCAGGATGCGATCGACGACCCAGGGCGGCGCGGACTCGCCCTGGCGCGGGAGCTGCGCGAGGGCGAGCTCGAGCTCGTAGGCGGAGTCGTCGCGCGCCTCGTCGACGCGCGGGGCCTGGGATGTCGGGCCGATGAAGCGGCCGGAGAACAGGAATGAGAGCGACGGATGGTTGTGCCAGAAACGCAGGAAGCTCCCGAGCACGTCGGGCCGGCGCAGGAACGGACTCTGGTCGGGCGTCATTCCGCCGAGCACGACGTGATTGCCGCCACCCGAGCCGACGTGCGCCCCGTCGATCTCGAACTTCTCCGCGATCAGCCGTTCTCGCCGGGTCGCGTCGTAAAGCTCTTCGCTCTGCTTCACGGCGTCGCGCCACGACGTCGTCGGCGGAACGTTCACCTCGATCACGCCGGGATCGGGCGTCAGGCGGAACTCGCGCAGCCGCGGGTCACGCGGCGGCGCATAACCCTCGAGCTGGACCGGGAGGGAGGTCTCGCGGGCGGTGCGCTCGATCGCCGCGACGAGCTCGACCCAGGGCTCGAGGCGCTGGAGCGGCGGCAGGAATACCTTGAGCTGACCGCCCCGCGGTTCGACGCAGAGGGCCGTGCGCACGATTCCACGCGCCGACTCCTGGAAGGCCGGGCGATCGAACGAAGAACGATGGGCGCTGCTGCGCGCGGCCGCGAGATCCCGACGGGCGCCCGGCCCATCCCGGCCGTCGCGCTCCGACGCCCCGCGCGCCTGGGACCGGATGTCCACGGGCTCGGCGCGCCGCCCGGGCGGTCCGAGGGGAAAGGCAAACTCCACCGCGAGCGGCGGACGCGGCACGGACGCGTCGAGCGGGAACTCGACCGGTTGATCCCCGGGCGCGAGCCACGGCAGCGAATCGAGCGGCAGCCGGAACCCCATCGGCGAATCGCCGGGGTACAAATAACACCGCTCGCTGCGCAGGAACCAATCGCCGGTATTCCAGCCGTCCTCGAACGCGAGTGGCAGCACCCAGCCCGCCACGCGATCGAGTCCCTGATCGAAGATTCGCGCGAGCCGCACACGCTCCGCCGGATCCGCGAGCTTCGCCTCGAAGGGATCGACGTTGGTCGGAAGCCTTCGCTCCCGCCAGAGGTAGTACCAGGCGTCCTCGAAGGCGTCGATCAGGCGATGGCGCTCGAGGCCGAGCAGCTTCGCCAGGTGGGTCGCGAATCGATTCGCGTCTCCGGCGTCGTGGCCGTAGTCGCGGTCGGATTCGGCGATCAAGGCCGGGTCGTGCCAGAGCGGATGGTCGTCGCCACGCCAATAACAGGCGTAGGCCCAACGAGGCAGCTGCTCGCCGGGATACCACTTACCCTGGCCGTGCTGCACGACGCCCCCCGGCGCCCAGAGCCGCATCAGGCGCCGCGTCAGCCGATCCGCGATCTCCTCCTTGCGGCCGCCGAGCGCATCGACGTTCCACTCCGGCGCATCGGGCTCGTCGGAGCCGACGAAGGTTGGCTCACCGCCCATGCTCAGATGGACGTCCGCCGCCCGCAGCTCCTCGTCGATCCGATCGCCGAGGGCGAGCACCGCGGACCACTCCTTGTCGCCGTAGGGCTTCGTGACGCGTGCTCGATCGACCACACGGGAAACGCTCATCTCGAATTCGAACTCGCTCTCGACCTCTTCGATCGCCCCCGAGATCGCCGCGGCCGTACTCGGATTCGGCGTCGCCGCGAGGGGGATGTGGCCTTCCGCCGTGAGCAGGCCCGAGGTCGGGTCGAGGCCGATCCAGCCGGCGCCCGGGACATAACACTCGCACCAGGCGTGCAGGTCGGTGAAGTCGCTGGCGGGTCCCGGGGGACCTTCGAGCGGCTTCTGATCCGGCGTGAGCTGGATCAGGTATCCCGACACGAAGCGCGCCGCGACTCCGAGCCGGCGCAGCACCTGCACGAGCAGCCAGGAAGAGTCGCGACAGGAGCCCTTGCCTAGCTCGAGGGTCTCCGCCGGCGTCTGCACGCCGGGATCCATCCGCACGACGTAGTCGACAGCAGCCGTCACCGCGCGATTGGTCTCGACGAGGAAATGATTCGTTTCCCGCTTCGTCCGGTCGAGCTTCTGGAAGAACGCCTCGAACGGGGGCGTGGTCGGAAG
>JANNQH010000024.1:0-1891 GCA_031400655.1 Deltaproteobacteria bacterium
CCGTCGTTCATGCGGAAGAGCGTGTGGAGGATGCGGCGCTGGACGGGCTTCAAGCCGTCGCGCAGATCCGGGATCGCGCGATCGAGGATGAAATAGCTCGCGTACTCGATGAAGTGGTCCTTCATCAAGGATTCGAGGCGACTCATGACAGCACGTCCGTCGCGAGGTTGTCGATGATGAAGTCGCGGCGTTCGGGCGTATTCTTGCCCATGAAGAACTCGAGACTGCGGGCGACCTCGCCCATCGAGCCGACATCGACGGGCACGAGCCGGATGTCCTTCCCGATGAACTGCCCGAACTCCTTCGGACTGATCTCGCCGAGCCCCTTGAAGCGGGTCACCTCGGGCCCCTTGATCGCCGACATCGCCGCATCGCGCTCCGTCTCCGAATAGCAGTACCGCGTCTCGCCCTTGTTGCGGACCCGGAAGAGCGGGGTCTCGAGGATGAAGACGTGGCCCTTCAAGACGAGGTCCTCGAAATAGCGCAGGAAGAAGGTCAGCAGCAGGTTCCGGATGTGCATGCCATCGACGTCGGCATCGGTCGCGAGCACGACCCGGTTGTAACGCAGCCCCTCCATGCTGTCCTCGATGCCGAGGGCCCGCATGATGTTGTAGAGCTCTTCGTTCTTGTAGATGGCATCGCGCTTGAGACCGTGACAGTTCAGCGGCTTGCCCTTCAGCGAGAAGATCGCCTGCGTGTACACGTCGCGGGTCGGAACCATGACGCCGGCCGCCGAATCGCCCTCCGACAGGAAGATCGTCGTCTCGTCCCGGCGTTTGGTCGTCTGCTCGTCATAATGGTATTTGCAGTCGGTGAGCTTCGGGATCCGGATCGCGACCTTCTTCGCGCGATCGCGGGCCTCCTTCTTGATGGAGGAGAGCTCCTTCCGGATGCGCTCGTTCATCGCGACCTTCTCGAGGATCGTCTTGGCGTCTTCCGGGTGCTCGTGCAGGAACCGGACGACCTTGTCCTTCACGGCCGGCACGAGCCAGCCTCGCACGTCGACCGAGCCCAGCTTGTTCTTCGTCTGACTTTCGAAGACGGGATCCTGGAGCTTCACCGCCACCGCCGCGATCAGTCCGTCGCGCACGTCCTCGCCGGCGAAGCTCTTCTTCGAGAACTCGTTCACGGCCTTGAGCACGCCCTCGCGGAAGGCGCTCTGGTGCGTCCCACCGTCGTTCGTGAACTGGCCGTTCACGAAGGAGAAATAAGACTCGCCGTAGGAGTGGCCGTGGGTGAAGGCGAACTCGAAGCGCTCGCCGGAGCAAGCGGCGATCTCGTAGAGCGGCTCGGCGTCGCCGATCTCGTCGGCGAGCAGGTCTTTCAAGCCGTTCTTGCTCTGATAGGTCTCGCCGTTGTAGCCGAGCTTGAGGCCGCTGTTCAGATAGGCGTAGTAGCGCAGGCGGTGGGCGATGAACTCTTCGTGCCAGGCGTATTTGCCGAAGATCTCGAGGTCCGGCGTGAAGCGGATCCAGGTGCCGTTCGGCTCGTCGGTCTTGCCGCCCTTTTCGCTCTTGAGCTTCCCGCGCTCGAAGGCGGCGTGCTTGAACTGGCCGTCGCGGACGCTCTTCACCTCGAAGGCCGACGAGAGCGCGTTGACGGCCTTCGTGCCGACGCCGTTCAGGCCCACCGAGAACTGGAAGACGTCGTCGTTGTATTTGCCGCCGGTGTTGATCTGGCTGACGCAGTCGACGACCTTGCCGAGCGGAATCCCGCGGCCGAAGTCGCGGACCTCGATCGTGGCGCCGTCGCGGGCGATCTCGATCTTCTTGCCCGCGCCCATGATGAACTCGTCGATCGAGTTGTCGATCACCTCCTTCATCATCACGTAGATGCCGTCGACCGGCGTCGAGCCGTCGCCGAGGCGGCCGATGTACATGCCGGTTCGCAG
>JANNQH010000025.1:0-5069 GCA_031400655.1 Deltaproteobacteria bacterium
ACGGTCGAGATCCTGGCCCGGGCCGACGGCGCCTCGGGCTGGTGTGTCTTCATCGGCGCGACCTCGGGCAGCGTGCTCGCGTCGCTGCCCGAAGCGTCGGCCCGCGAGATCTTCTCTGCGCCGGGCACTTTGCTCTCCGGCGTCTTCGCGCCCCGCGGCACGGCGGTCGCCGAAGACGGCGGCTTCCGGGTCGACGGCCAATGGCCCTGGGGCTCGGGGACGCAGAACGCGGACTGGGTGCTGGCCGGCTGTCAGGTGATCCGCGACGGCAAGCCGGAGCTGCTGCGAAACGGGACGCCCCGCTCCCGCATTTTGTTCGTGCCCGCTTCGCAGGTCGAGTTCCTAGACACCTGGCACGTGACCGGTCTCGCCGGCACCGGCAGCACCGACTTCGCGCTCCGCCATGTCTTCGTCCCCGAATCTCGCGCCGTCGGCCTCGGCATCGACCGACCCCTCGCGCGCCCGCTCTACGTGTTCCCGCAGTTCGGACTGCTCGCGATGGGCATCGCCGCGGTCGCTCTCGGCCTCGGCCGGGCAGCGATCGACGAGCTCGTTTCGCTCGCCGGTGCCAAGACCCCCGAAGCAAGCGCTCGCTCCCTCGCCGCGCGGTCGAACGTCCAGATCGAGGTCGCTCTCGCCGAGGCCGAGCTCCGCTCGGCGCGCGCCTATTACTACGAGACGATCGCCGCCGCCTGGGAGTCCGCGACGCGGGAAGGCCGGATCGAGGTCGAGCACCGCCGCGACATCCGCCTCGCCACCACCCACGCGACCAGCGCGAGCGCGCGAGCCGTCGATCGGATGTACACCGTCGCCGGCGGCACGTCGGTCTACCAGCGCTCACCGCTGCAGCGCATCTTCCGCGACGTCCACGTCGCAACGCAGCACATGATGGTCGCCCCGCCGACCCTCGAGCTGACGGGTCGGCTCTTTCTCGGTCTCGAGACCGACACGGCGATGCTCTAGCCATGCTGCGCCCGGGCGAGCGATCGCTCCGCGTGGGTGCGCTCGCGGATCGGAACATGCTGACCGGTCCCCTCGAACGACGCCGCGCGCTGCTCGGGCAAGTGCGCGCTGCGGGACTCGACCACGTCTTCGTCGCCGATCACATCAGCTTCTTCACGGGCTTCGGCATGGACGGCCTGATCCAGGCCGCGACGATCGCCGCCCTCGAGCCGGAGCTCATGATCGAGATCGGCGTCTACCTGCTGGCCCTGCGCCATCCGGTCCCGGTCGCGCGCCAGATCGCTTCGCTCTGCGAGGCGGCGCCGGGACGCCTGGTACTCGGAATCGGCGTCGGGGGCGAGGATCGCCACGAGATTGAAATCTGCGGCGTCGATCCGGCAACACGCGGTGCGCGAACCGACGAGTGTCTCGAAGCGCTGAGCCAGCTCCTCTCCGGCGAGCCGGTCAGCCACCACGGCGCATTTATCGATTTCGAGGACGCGTGCATCCGCCCCGCACCGGATCCATGCGTCCCGATCGTCGTGGGCGGTCGCTCCGAGGCGGCGATCCGGCGGGCGGCACGACTCGGCGATGGTTGGCTCGGAGTGTGGTGCGGCCCGGCGCGTTATGCGGACGTCGTCGCGCAGATCGGGGCCGAGAGCGCGGGCCGGGCGATGCCGCTGCCGCTGGCCTGGGACCATGGCCTGCAGGTCTGGGTCGGCCTCGATCCCGATCGGGGTCGGGCGCGGGAGCGCCTCGCGAAGACGATGGAGTCCATGTACAAGACGCCCTTCGAACGCTTCGAGCGCTACTGCCCGTTCGGATCCGCGGCGGAGATCGCGGATTTTCTCGCACCCTACGCCGAGGCCGGCTGCCGGCATTTCAACGTCATGGCCGTCGCGGCTTCGAGCGAGGCGGCCATCGAGGGCGTGGCGGAGATCCGCTCGAGATTGACAGCAGCAGGCTGAAATCAAGATACGGAGACCGCTCTCAAAGGAGCAAATCACGATGGTCGAACGAGGATTTCGACACGAGCGATGGAGCGAGCGCGGCGCAGGGCACGGGATCGCGCTGTTCGCCACCGCCATTGCTTCTCTCGCCCTCTTCGCCTGCCCGCTCGGCTCGCGCGTCTCCAACGACTCGCTTGGCCCCGTGCCTTCCGGCGTCGCTGCCATCGACGATGCGCGGCTGCGGAGCGCCGCCTCCGAGACGGGCAGCTGGCTCAGCTACGGCGGCAGCTACAGCGAGCAGCGCTTCAGCCTCCTCGCGCAGATCGATGACGCCAATGTCGGGGAGCTCGGCCTCGCGTGGAGCTTCGACATGGCGACGAAGCGCGGGCTCGAGGCGACGCCCATCGTCGTAGACGGCGTGATCTACACGACCGGCAATTGGAGCGTCGTCGTCGCGATCGATGCGCGCAGCGGCCAGCCGCTCTGGCGTTACGATCCCGGCGTCGATCGGGCGATGGGTGGGCGCGTGTGCTGCGACGTCGTCAATCGCGGCGTCGCGGCGTATCGCGGGCGGATCTATGTCGGCGTCCTCGACGGCCGCCTCGAGGCCCTCGACGCCCGCACCGGAGAGCTCGTCTGGTCGGTCATGACGGTCGACCCGGAGCGGCCCTACTCGATCACGATGGCACCGCGCATCGTGAAGGGCCGCGTCCTGATCGGCAACGGCGGCGCCGAGCTCGGCGTGCGGGGTTATGTCTCGGCCTACGACGCCGGGACCGGCAAGCTCGACTGGCGCTTCTACACCGTGCCCGGCGATCCGGCGCAGCCCTTCGAGCACCCGGAGCTCGCCGCCGCGGCGAAGACCTGGGATCCCTCGAACGAATACTGGAAGGTCGGCGGCGGCGGCACGGTCTGGAACGCGATCGCCTTCGATCCCGAGCTCGACCTCGTCTACGTCGGAACGGGCAATGGCTCACCCTGGAGCCAGCACGTCCGCAGCCCGGCCGGCGGCGACAATCTCTACACCTGCTCGATCCTCGCCCTCGACCCCGATACGGGCCGCCTCGCCTGGCACTACCAAACGACGCCGGGCGATACCTGGGACTTCACTTCGACCCAGGACATCGTGCTCGCCGATCTCGAGATCGAGGGCAAGCTCCGCAAGACGCTGCTGCATGCGCCGAAGAACGGCTTCTTCTACGTGATCGATCGCGAGACCGGGGTGCCGATCTCGGCGCGGCCCTTCGTTCCGATCAACTGGGCCGACGGCATCGACGAGAAGACCTGGCGGCCGCGCGTGCGCATGGATCACCCCTACGAAAACGGCGTCGCCCTGATCCATCCGAACAATTTCGGCGCCCACAACTGGCAGTCGATGTCGTTCCATCCGGGGACGGGCCTCGTCTACATCCCGGCGCAGGAGACGATCTTCCCGTACAGGCGCGACCCGGACTACGAGTACCGGCCGGGCGCCTGGAACATCGGCTTCGACCCTAAGGT
The DNA here is from genome assembly GCA_031400655.1 of Deltaproteobacteria bacterium. GTDB lineage: Bacteria > Myxococcota_A > UBA9160 > UBA9160 > UBA4427 > UBA4427. Next base: position 3,393 of record JANNQH010000025.1, read on the forward strand.
CCTGACAGAGTCCCCCGCCGAGCTTTCGTCGGGCCATCTGCTCGCCTGGGATCCCGTCGCGCAGAAGGAAGTCTGGCGCGCTCAGTATGCGATCCCCTCGAACGGCGGCACGCTGGCGACCGCCGGCAATCTCGTCTTCCAGGGCACGGCCCACGGCAGCTTCGTCGCCTATCGCGCGACCGATGGCGCGAAGCTCTGGGAAGCGCCGTCGGGCACCGGCATCATCGCCGCCCCCGTCAGCTACGAGCTCGACGGCGAGCAGTATGTCGCGGTGATGGCGGGCTGGGGCGGCGCCTTTCCGCTCGCGGGCGGCGATGCCGCAGCCGAAGCCGGAACGACCGACAACTCGGGCAGACTCCTCGTCTACAAGCTCGGCGGCCAGGCAAAGCTCCCGATCCAGGAGCCGGTCGTGCGCGCGCTCACCGCCCTGCCCGCGAGTCTCGGCGCGTCCGTCGACGCGGACGCAGTCGCGCGGGGAAGCGCGACCTATCACGAGTGGTGCATGGTGTGTCATGGCGCCGGGGCCGTAGGCGGCGGCGTGCTGCCGGATCTGCGCAAGTCGGAGCCCGAGATCTACGTTGCGCTCGAGGAGATCGTCCTGCGCGGGGCGTTTCTCGGGAACGGCATGCCGCGCTTCGATCGCTGGCTCGGGCCGCAGGACGTCGCCGCCATCCGGAGCTACCTGCTGGCCCGGCGCGCCGCGCTGGTGGCTGCCTCCGCCGCGAAGTGATCAATTGACCCTGCGCGTGTGGCCCTTCCAGTAGGGCTCGCGCAGGTGTGTCTTCAGGATCTTGCCGGACGGATTGCGCGGCAGCACTGCGATCCGGTCGATCGAGGTCGGACACTTGAAATGTGCGAGGCGCTCGCGGCACCAGGCAGTCAGATCCGCATCGGAGGCCGCCCTGTCCGGCTCGTCGACCACGACCGCCTTCACCGTCTCGCCCCATTTCTCCGACGGCACGCCGATCACCGCCACGTCCGCCACGCCGGGATGCGCCATCAACACGTTCTCGATCTCCGCGGGATAGATGTTCTCCGCCCCGGACACGATCATGTCCTTCACGCGGTCGTGGATGTAGAGGTAGCCGTCCTTCATGTAGCCCGCGTCGCCGGACCGGAACCAGCCGAGCCCAGTCGCATCGCGGCCCTCCGGATAGACGGCGCTCGTCGCCTCCGGATTGCGCCAGTAGCCGCGCATGTTCTGGCGCGACCAGCACCAGACCTCGCCGACCTCGCCGTCGGGCAGATCGCGCAGCGATTCCGCGTCGACGATCCGGAGCTTCACGTCGCCCCACGGTTTGCCCGCGGCCCGCAGCAGATACGCGCGCGGCCCACTCGGATCGTGATCTTCGGGCAGCATCGTCGTGATCGCACCGGAGGTCTCCGTGAGTCCGTAGACCTGCACGAAGCCGCAGCCGAAGGTCTGCATCGAGCGGACGAGCACTTCCTCGGAGATCGGCGAGGCGCCGTAGACGATCGCGCGGAGCGATCGGAAATCGGTCTTCTCGACGCCCGGCGTCCCGGTCAGGATCCGGAGCACGGCGGGCACGAACAGCGACATCAGTGCGCGTAATCTTCTGTCCGGCCTGGTGACCGAGGTGTTGCCGCAGGGTGTACTGGTGACGGTCACGGTCGATTGCGGTTTCCCCTTGCGGGCGGTGATCACGCGAGGAGCCA
>JANNQH010000026.1:0-5649 GCA_031400655.1 Deltaproteobacteria bacterium
TCCCCCGAATTTGTCCATAGCTGGAGGCCGCAATTTCCTGACGGGTTGCTTGACCAGCCACATTGCCTTCTGGATCCCTGAGAACCACTTCGGTGCGATTGCTCAAGAAAGTAGGTCTGGGAGAGTCGCTAACTCGGCCGACGCCAGGGATATCGGCGGAGTAGGTGGGTACAGCATGGGCGGTTGTGGCTCCGCCAACCCAAGCAAAGCTGCAAATGAGAAACGCAAGATGCGCATTTCGGTGATGGTGAACAGCCAGATCGGGGAACGTGAACGCCCAGATCGGTGATCCTGAACGGAGCGAAGCGACGCTGGTCTGGTTTTCAGTCCTCTGCCTTCTGGTTCTTCCGTCTCGAGGGACCCTGTAGCACGATCCGGTGAGCGTTGTGAAGCAGCCGATCGCAGATCGCGTCGGCGATCGTCGGGTCGGCCATGTGGTCGTGCCACTTCTCGACGGGAAGCTGGCTCGTCCAGACGGTCGATCGCAGCCCGTAGCGGTCTTCCATGATTTCCAGCAGATCGCGCCGCTCGGCGTCGGCGAGCGGCGCGAGTCCCCAGTCATCGATCACGAGGACGTCCGCCCGCGCGAAGCGGGCGAGCAGTCGGGGATAACTCCCATCGGCATGGGCGAGCCGCAGCTCGTCGAACAGACGTGAGGTCCGCCGGTAGAGGGCCCGATAGCCCTGACGGCAGGCTTGCTGAGCCAGCGCGCAGCCGAGATAGGTCTTGCCCACGCCGGTGGGTCCCGTGATCACGACGTTCTGGTGCGCGTCGACCCAGCGACAGAGCGACAGCTCGCGAACGGTCTTGCGCGACAGACTGCGCTCCGATGCGAAGTCCACATCCTCGAGACAGGCGTGTCCGATCCGGAGCTTCGCGTCCTTGAGCGCCCGATCGAGACGCTTGTTCTGCCTCTCGCTCCACTCGGCCTCGACCAGCAGCGCCAGCCGCTCGTCGAACGGGAGCTCTGCCATCGAGGCATCCGCCTGCTGCGCCTGCCAGGCCCTCGACATCGCGTTGAGTCTCAACGTCGTGAGCTGATCCACTGTGGGTTGGGTGAGCATCCTTCGCTTCCTCCTTGTCGTCTTCAGTTGTAGTAGTCGCCGCCGCGCACGTTCTCGTGCGCGAGCAGGAGCTGCCGCGGCTCGTCCGAGGGCGCCGCGGGCAGAGGCTCGCGATCGAGCCCGTTCTTCAGGATCGAGCTCACGTGCCGGTAGGATCGGGCGCGGACCGGCACGGCCCGGGCACATGCCGCCTCGAGTCGTGCGTTGCCGTACTGCCGGGCGAGTCGCAGGATGCCGAGACACGAGCGGTAGCCCTGCTCGGGATGCGGCCGGTCATCGAGGATGGCCGCGACGAGCTCGGCCGTCTTCGGCCCCACCGACTCGGCCCAGTGAACGAGCCGCGTGGGCGACCACTCGAGATGGGCCCGATGGGACTTGGGCATGTGCTCGGGCACGGTCGAGAACGACCCGGCCAGGTAGGAGCGCCGATGGGCCGCCACGCGCTGGCCCCGGACGAAGACCTCCACCGAGGTCGCCGTCGAGCGGATCTCGACGCGTTCCCGGACCAGGGGATGCGGAACTGAGTAGTAGTGCCGATCGAGCTCGACGTGGTAGTCGATGTTGACCGTCGCCTGCTTCCAGTCCGCCACCTCGAAGCGAGAGGCGGGAAGCGGTGCGAGGGCACGCCGATCGATCTGCTCGAAGCGCTCCCGTCGGCTCTGTCGGTAGTCGCGCATCGTGCGGCGGTTGAGGATCTCGAGCAGCTCCCGGATCCGCTGGTTCAGGGCGTGCAGCGAGTGGAAGGTCTCGTTGCGGATCGCAGCGAGGATCCAACGCTCGACGATCTGGACGGCGACCTCGACCTTGGCCTTGTCCTGGGGCTTGCGGGGACGGGCGGGCAGGATCGTGGCGCCGTAGTGCTCGGCGAACTCGGCATAGGTGCGCTGGATGCCAGGCTCGTAGCGGTCCGCGTGCGTCACGCCGCTCTTGAGCTGATCGGGCACGAACAGCTGCGGGACGCCGCCGAAGAACTCGACGGCGCGCACGTGGCTCATCACGAAGTCGGCGACCCGCTGCGTCTCGGTGGCCTCGGCATAGGTGTAGTTCGAGGCGCCGAGGGTGGCGATGAAGATCTCGACCTCGCGGACCTCGCCGGTCGTCGCGTCGACGACGTGCGCCTTCTGGCCGGCGTAGTCGATGAAGGCCTTCTCGCCGGCGCGATGCACTTGGCGCATGGAGAGCTTGCGCTGCTTGCACCAGCGACGGTAATGCTCGCAGAACTGCGTGTAGCGATATCCGTTGGGATGCTGCTCGAGGTACTCGTGGTGGAGCAGCTCGAGGGTGACGCCTCTTCGCTGTCGCTCCGCGTGGATCCACAGGGGATCGGGAACGGCGCGTTCGACGCGCTGCTCCCGATCGTAGAGAACAGCCTCGAGCTCGCCCTCGGCGAGGCCCTCGACCGCCTCCCAGCTCGAGAGACCGCGGCCGTGGGCTCGGTGCAGCGTCCCCGTCACGGCTCCGACGCTCACGTCCAGCCCGCGAGCCACCTCGCGGTGACTGCGCTGCAGGACCCACTTCTGTCTCAGAATCTCTCGCGTCTTGCGCATCGACAGCCTCTGGCTCGCCATCTCGCCTCCCGGTGGGGAGGGGTCGGCCGAGCCAATCTGTCCAGCGTCGTTCCGCGTCCCCTCAGCTCATGCGCTGAGGGTAGAAGCCGTCGTTCACGATCCCCGATCGAAGTGTTCACGACTCCGATCCCGGTGTTCACGATGACCGATCGAGGCGTTCACGCCTCCGATCCAGCCGTTCACGATCCCCGATCCGGAGTGTTCACGATGGCCGATCTAGCTGTTCACGATGGTCCGAAACGGGCATGTCGGGATTCTCGCGGATCTTTTCCCCGGCTCGACTCATGTCGGCGCAGCGGGGCTAGACCGATCGACGGACGCGGAAATCTGGAGCTTCGCGGCTTCTCGGGAGTTCATGATTGTCTCGAAGGACGATGACTTCAGACAACTATCTATGCTTCGCGGCGCTCCTCCGAAGGTCATCTGGCTACAGGTTGGCAACTGCGCGACGTCTCAGATCGAGCAGCTACTCCGCCGACGTTACCCGGCGATCGAATCCTTCTCTCGCAGTGCAGAGTCGACCTTCCTGATCGTGCGAATGGACGCCGTCTAACCAGCGGCTGCAGACGGACGAGCCTTGGACGAGCCCGTCTCGGGCAACGCCGCCCTCGATCCTCCGCCCTCCGGGCTCCGGATAGGACAGCTCGTGCGGCTTCGCGGCGGTCCCTGTACTCTCGCCGTTGAACTTCTAGCGCGGACTCGCCGCTGAGCGTTGATCCGTTAGATACTCTATCCCTCGTCAAGCCCCTAACGCATAGAACTTCTCCCCTTCGAAGTCGCGATCGTGCTTGAGCATTCCGTGGATGGCGTGAAGCAGCTTCCGCATCACAGCGACGTTGGCCTGCATCTTCGTCTTGCCTCGACCGAGCAGCTTCTGATAGAACGCGTTCACGTTCGGCTCGTGCTGCGCCGCGACGAGAGCGGGCAGGAAGAGCGCTCGGCGTAAGTGCGCGTTCCCTCTGCGGCTGATCCGAGCCGGTCGGTTTACAGAGGTCCCCGATTGGATCTGACGGGGATCGATCCCAGCGTGAGCAACCCATTGCCTTACGTCCATGTCGCTGGGGAGCACGGCCAACTCGGCCAGGATCTGGATGCCTGCGGCCGTGGCGATCCCCTTGACCGAGGTGAGGTGCTGGAACGCTCGCTTCAGATCCGGGTGCTTTGCGATGAGCTCGCGCGCCTGTTCCCGGAGAAGCTCGATCCGTCGCTCGAGGTGACGGATGTTGACCTCGAGGTCGTTGCGCACGACCTCGCTCATCTCCTCGAAGCTCGTGGCGGCATGCAGCCGGTTCTTCTCCTGAGTCGCCGTCTTGGTCAACGCCTCGATTCGGCGGGAGATGGCCTGCAGATCGAAGGCATGGGCCTCGGGCGGCTTCCAAGCGTCGAAGGGCATGCGCTTCGCGAACTCGACGAGGACCAGGGCATCGAGGGCATCGGTCTTTGACCGGCGCAGATAGGCGCCGGCGAACTGACTGACGGCCCGTGGGTTGGCCACCATCACCTCCACGCGGGGCGCCCGGTGGAGCGCCAGGGCAATGTCGAGGCTGTAGTTGCCCGTGGCTTCCAGGATGACGCGGGCCTGGAAGCCCTTCTTCGTGATGAGTGGGATCAACTTCTTATGGCCCTTCGGGTCGTTGGGCAAATCGCAAGCCTCGGTTCGGACTCCTTCGTGGTCGATGATGAACGTGAACGTCTTCGCGCTGACATCGACGCCGACCCAGTTCTGTTTTTCCACGCTCCCTCCTCGTGTACATTGGACAGCCGGTCCCCCGACCCTGGACCTTCACCTACTCGTCTTGTGAATCCAGGCTCTCGGGCCTTGGATACTCCTCGGCATGGGTGACGAGGGCGGGGGCCGATCTAACGGTCAAGCTCTCTGGCTTCATGCGGCAACGGCCTCACCCGGCAGTCCTCGTGGAGCATACGATGGGCTCATCGACTAACGAGTCGATATACAATGCGGCATCCTCGGAAGTGCTCAATGAATCGGTTCGGCGGTATGGCGCTCGTTTCCGCAGTCGCGATCTTCGTCTGTGGTCCGTCTTGTGCGAAGGAAGCCCCGGATCCAATGGATTGGGAAACCGTCGTCACGAATGTTCGAGGCCATTATCTAGAATCCTATCGGGCTGCAATTCGACGCTATCGCGAAAAGTTCTCGCCCGGAGGTCCCGAGGTCCTTCTCGAAATCGGAAAGGATGAAGAAGAGCCTTACGGCCTCTACCGGATGGACCTTGCCAGTGGCGCAGTTGATCCTCCAAATCTTACGGAGGTAAATCTCGACACGCATCTCGACTTCGACGTGGTGTCCATGAAGTATGCGGAGCTGGAAATTCTAATTGAGCCATTCATATGGAATGGGGTCGAAATCGACGTGTCTCCGCCAATCAAGAACTCGACTCATCTAAAGGCGTGGGCAATGCGCTGGATCGACCCTGCCGAGTCCAAGAAGGCCGACTCCGATGGCCTTGGCGGCTATCTCCATTCTATAGGCCGACCTGAATCCAATTCCCAAAAATCAAGCTTTTCCGTTGACTTCGGATCGGCTCCCGTGGAATGCTGGAAAGAACTGTTCGCTGTCCTCGCTTCCGGTGGCGCTTCCCGCGTCCAGATCCATAGTCGTTCGATGCTCCATGGTGACTAGCCGGACGCCGCATAACCAACCAATGCAGTCGGACGATTCGTGGTCGAGCCCGTCGCATGCTGCGCCGCCCTCGACGCTCCGCCCTTCGGGCTCCGCGTACGCCGGCTCGTGCGGCTTCGCAGCGATCGCTGTAACCTCGTCAAACCTCTCTAGCGCGAATCGCCGCTGATCGGTGATTCGTTACGCGACGGAAGTCCCGCCTTCGGCAGTAAGGTGACTCCGGGTGGGCCGCGAGGTCAGAGTCAATCGGCCTATCGTTTGAAAAATGGGCTGTGATTTTTCTACGCGCCCACCGCCTGCTTTGGGTTTGCAAAACCGCTGAAGGCCAACGTGGACGATATCTTGCTGTGGGTGTTGAGTGTGACGCTGATCGGGG